>JBDTAT010000689.1:0-5041 GCA_039924505.1 Bryobacteraceae bacterium | reverse complement strand
CGTCGAAAGCCGTGGAGATTAGCTTGCCGAAACTGCTGGTTGTTGAAGACGACAACTCGGTCCGCTCCACCATCGTCACGGTCCTGGAGCTGGAAGGCTACGAGGTGGACGCCGCCGCATCGACGCGCGAGGCGATTGATCGCTTGCGGGCCGGCCCCTACCCCATCGTCATCACCGACATTTATCTGGATGAACGCACCGGCATCGACGTGCTGCGCGCGGCGCGCGAGACCAATCCGGCCTGCGCCGTCATCTTGATGACTGCGCGCGGCTCCATGGAAACAGTGATGGCTGCAACCGAGGGCGGCGCATTCGACTACGTTGCCAAGCCATTCGATCTGGATACGATGCTGAACATCGTGAAGCGCGCCGAGGCGTCGCTGATCCCGCGCGAAGAAGAGCCGGATTCGGAAATCGACGACCTGCCCGAAACCGAAATGATCGGAAGTTCGACCCGAATGGTCGACATTTATAAGACGATCTCGCGCGTCGCCCCCACCGACGCCACGGTTTTAATCGAAGGCGAGACCGGCACCGGCAAGGAATTGATCGCCCGCATGATGCACCGCAACAGCCTCCGCGCCGCGCAACCGTTCGTCCCCGTCGATTGCGGTTCCATCGCCCCCAGCTTGCTCGAAAGTGAATTATTCGGCGCCTTGAAGGGTTCTTACACCGGCGCCGACCGCGACCGTATTGGCGTGCTCGAAACCGCCCATCGCGGCACCGTCTTTCTCGACGAAATCGGCGACATCGATCTCGGATTTCAGTTAAAATTGCTGCGCTTTCTGCAGGAGCGCGAAATTCGCCCGCTCGGCTCCCCTCGCGCCAGGGCGGTCGACGTTCGCGTGCTCGCCGCCACCAATCGCGACGTTCAGAAACTGGTCGAAGAAGGCAAGTTTCGCGAGGATCTTTGGTTCCGCCTCAACGTCGTGCGGATCGTGGTGCCGCCGCTGTGCGACCGCGCCTCCGACATTCCGCTGCTGGCGCACTATTTTCTAAAGCGCTACAACCAGCGCTACCGGCAAACCGCGCGGCTTGGCGAATCCGGAATAAAGGTCTTGCAGGAATATAGTTGGCCGGGCAACATCCGCCAACTCCAGCACATGATGGAGCGGCTGACCATCCTGGCCCCGGACGGGCGTATCGACGATGCCGCCGTTCGCGGCGCCATCGAGTCGATGGAACCGCGCGAGCGCGGCGGGGAGACGCTGGCCGACACCGAAGCCGAACAGATCCGCCGCGTACTGGCGGCAACCGGCGGCAACAAAAGCCGCGCCTCCAAAATCCTCGGTATAGAACGCAAAACCCTCTACCGCAAAATCGATCGCATGGGCCTAAACGTCACGAACTGAAACGGATAAACGTTGAACAGCGGAGCGGCCGGCTACGGGCCGCTAAACCAAGCCCTTAAAATACTCGACGGTTTCGCGGAGACCTTCCTCCAGCGGAACCTTTGGCTCCCAGCCGAGCACTCGCTTCGCCTTCGCGATGTCCGGCCGGCGCCGTTTCGGATCGTCTTCGGGAAGTTGGCGGAATTCAATCGGAGCCGTGGATCCCGTCAACCTCCGAATGCGTTCGGCGAACTCCAAAATGGTCAGTTCGGCCGGATTGCCCAGATTCACGGGGTAGCGTTCATCGGATTGCATCAGCCGGTAAAGCCCATCCACCAAATCGCGCACATAGCAGAAGCTGCGCGTCTGCCCCCCGTCGCCGAATACCGTGAGCGGTTGGCCCCGCAGCGCCTGGTCCAAAAACGCCGGCACCACCCGGCCGTCATCGAGCGCCATTCGCGGACCGTAGGTGTTAAAAATGCGAGCGATGTTGGTCGCCACTCCATGCACCCGATGGTAGGCCATTGTGACCGCTTCGGCATAGCGTTTGCTCTCGTCGTAGCACGACCGCGGTCCCACAGGATTCACGTTGCCCCAATAGGTCTCCACTTGCGGATGCACAGCCGGATCGCCGTAGCACTCCGAAGTAGACGTCAGCAGGAAGCGGGCCGCACGGCGCCGGGCGAGTTCCAGCATATTTCGAGTGCCCGTTGAACCGGACTCCAGCGTCTCAATCGGATGCTCCAGATAATTCTTCGGACTCGCCAGCGAGGCCAGATGCAAAACCGAATCCACCGGCCCATCCATTTCGACAGGCTGAGTCACGTCGCATTGGAGAAACTGAAAACGCGAATGGCCGTCCAGATGCGCGATATTGCGCCTCGATCCGGTGATCAGATTATCCAGCCCCACCACGCTATGGCCTTCCGCCAACAGCCGGTCGCAGAAGTGAGAGCCAATGAATCCGGCCGCACCGGACATGACGATTCGCAATGAAAATCCTCCGATCCTCCATTCTAACCCGGCATTCCCATCGGCCCGGCCGCGTTACGTTCGATGTTACATTCGATCCTATATGCTCTCGTTTTCTCCCTTCGAGTCCGGCGCGCTGATCGTTCTGATCTGCGCTTCACTGTACGGATTCTGGCTCCGGTTTAGCAAGGTCTGGAA
This sequence comes from Bryobacteraceae bacterium, assembly GCA_039924505.1. Taxonomy (GTDB): domain Bacteria; phylum Acidobacteriota; class Terriglobia; order Bryobacterales; family Bryobacteraceae; genus JBDTAT01. The sequence goes on along the minus strand of JBDTAT010000689.1, from coordinate 2,540 downwards.
CAATATCCGGCGAGCGAAAAAGGACCCCGGCTTTACGCTCCAGCCCGTGGCAAAACGCGTCTGGGAGTTCGTGTGGGACGTGATGCTCCAGGCCAAAGTGATTCGCGAGCGACCGTTGCCGGGCTTCGCGCACGCCCTGGTCTTCTGGGGATTTTGCGTCTTCGCGCTGGTGACGCTGAATCATTTCGCCACCGCGTTCGGCGGCCCGTTCCTTTCACACGACGGCCTGTTCGGCCGCTTCTACTTTTACTTCGCCGCGCTATTCGCTGTGGCTGTAGCCGCCGGCATCACAGGCCTCGCCGTTCGCAGGTTCCTGGTGCGGCCGCGCTGGCTGGGAGACGTGTCGATGGAGTCGGGCACGATCGCGTTATTGATCTTCCTGCTGATGATCACCTACCTGGGCATGTTTTTCGTCAGCGAAGGCAGTGCGGCATCGAAGTCCCTCTGGTGGGCGCACACGCTGACTATCCTGGCGTTCCTGCCGCTGATCCCGCACACCAAACACTTGCATCTAGCCCTCAGCCCCATCACGGTTTTTCTTTCGCGCGGCGGATTCAGCCAGATTCCGCCGCTCTCGGGCGATGACGATTTCGGCCTCGACACGGGAAAGGATCTCACGCAGCTCGCGGCCTTGCAAGTCTATTCTTGCGTCGAGTGCGGCCGCTGTACGGAGCAATGCCCCGCCTACAACACCGGCAAGGTCCTCAACCCGAAAGTCATCGCGCTCGGAACACGCGATTATTTGAATGAATTCGGCGCCGGCAGCGGCGAGCCGCTTCTCGGAGTGCATCTCTCCCAGGAGGCGATTTTCCAATGCACCACGTGCGGCGCGTGCGAATATCAGTGCCCGGTGGGAATCGAACATGTTCCGCTAATCATCGGCTTGCGGCGCGGCGCCGTGAACACCGGCAAGTGGGAAGACGATTACGGCACAAAATTGTTTTTGAATCTGGAGCGGAGCGGCAACGCCATGGGATTTTCCTCCGCGGAGCGCGACAAATTTATTCAAAAGCAGGAACTGCCGGTCTTCGACGGGACGCAGAACTATTGCTTGTGGCTCGGCTGCATGGGATCCTACGACCCGCGCGGACGCGAGATCATCGCCGCCTTCGCGCGCGTCATGCGGCATCTGGGAACAAGCTTCGGCGTGCTGCGCAAGGAGCGCTGCACTGGCGATCCGGCCCGCCGCCTCGGTAACGATCTGGTGTTCGGACAGCTCGCCGAAAATAATCTCGAAGCGCTACGGCAGGCAAAGGCGCCCCGCATCGTCTCCATCTGCCCGCACTGCGTCCGCACAATATCGAACGATTGGAAAGAATACGGCAAAGCGCCGCCCATCGAGCACCACAGCGAATTCCTCGCCCGCCACGCCGCCCAACTGCCGTCGCAGCAAACCGACGAGAAGATCGTTTATCACGACCCGTGTTATCTTGGACGTTATCGCGGCGTGTACGACGAGCCGCGCGGTGTAATCGCCCGCACCGCAACGGTAATCGAGCCGCCCCGCACTCGCGAGCGCAGTTTTTGTTGCGGCGCCGGCGGCGGTCTGGCGTTTCTCGGCGAGGAAAAAGGCAAGCGTGTCAGCACCGAGCGCGCGGAAGAATTGGTAAACACCGGCGCCTCCGTCGTCGGCGCCGCGTGCCCGTTCTGCAACACGATGTTTCGCGACGCCCTGGCGGCGATTTCCACGACCCCGCCCCAGTTGCTCGACATCGCGCAAATTGTCGCGAACGCGATTGATCGCGAAGGCCCAAGAGAAACAAACTCGACGCTTCAATAAAAAAGTTGGAACGGCCCTCCTGCGGCAATTCCGCCATCCAAAGCCGGGCGCGCAGCTCAACTGGCAGAGCAACGGACTCTTAATCTTTTCAAAGCCTTTTTGCGTCTGTGCAAAAACCAAACCGGATGGCATCGTCCATAAAAGTCTCCACAGTCCCCCTACTATTTATCTTGATTTCATCGCTCGTTCTTCGCTAAGACTGGGCTAGACGCGTAGCTCCTGCAGGGCGACAAGCAGGAAACCCTTTTTCCGCTGGCGGCCCTCCTTCGGGAGCTCAAAGGGAATCGCGAAAGGGAGCGATGGCCAACTTAGATGATGGAGCGTTTGGGACCGATTTTCGGCAGGGCTTCGGGCGCGTGGTCGATTACTCGATGGACCTCCGGGCGGACAGCGATGATTCCGGTTTCGGCGATGAGTGGAGAATTGTTGGCGGAGGCTTTCGTTCTCGTAAGCAATCTACAGCGGAGGCCACGCGCGGCGGCCAACGCCTGGAGGCTGCCACCGATGCCGAGCCACTCGCGTGGCGGCTGGGTGCGCTGCGGGCCGATGGAAATGCTGAAACGCTTCGCCCGGCAGTAGTCGAATCGGGCCACGACGGATCGGTCGCGTGCCTTCACATTCAGGCGAGCATTTTTCAGGTGATCGATAAATCCGTCATGCTCTGCCGGAATTTGGCGAATCGCCCGTCAGTTCCGCACGCCGAAATATCCGCGGCTGATTCGCGACCCGATGGAGACGCCACCGACGCGAAATTCGGGGA
>JBDTAT010000688.1:0-5213 GCA_039924505.1 Bryobacteraceae bacterium | reverse complement strand
CGCACCGCCGCTCCCGCGCGACGGCGCACCGTTCTGCCCGCGTCAGAAGCGCAAAAGGTGCCGGGTGCATTACAGTCCGAGGAAGGAACTCTGCCGCGCCGCACTCCGTTTTGCGCGAATTCATTAGAAGCCCAAAAGGTGCGGCGCGCACCACGGTACGAGCTCGGAACCGCTCCGCGCCGGGAAGCCCACGCGCGCCCCGCTTCCAGCGATTCGCATGTGGAATTTTCGCTAGAGGACTTCAAGGAATTTTAGCCGGAGGAGCGGGGAAGGCCGGCGGCCGCGCCCCCTCCTTCAACTACTTGCGCGACCGCGTTTCACCCGTGATCGTGTCATCCCAGCTTTCGTCGCCCTGCGGCCCGTAACTACCGAGCTGATTCCAATCTTGGCGCGTCAGGCCATTCAGATCCCACTCAACTTTTCCATTCCGCACCGTCAACTCGGCGGCGAATTTCTTCGTGCCCCGCAGCCGGGCTCCGTACACGTCGACGAATCCGAATTTCCCCTGCGCCACACTCAGCACGGTTACATCGGCCGGCGCGCCCACCGAGAGATTGCCCAGATCCTCGCGGTGAATCTCCCGCGCCGGATTCCACGTCGTCCGCACGATCACATCCTGCACCGGCATCCCCATGTTCAAGAACTTCGACATCACGTTGAGCAGGTTCTTCATGCCCGCATTCATACTGCCAAAATGCAGATCCGTTGAGATTGAGTTCGGCCAGAAACCTTGCCGTATCGCTGGAACCGCATAACGGAAGACGAAACTGCCGCCGCCGTGGCCTACATCGAAGATCACACCCCGCTTCTGCGCGGCGAACAGATACGGCCGCACCCGGCCCTGCGCGTCCAGCATCGGGACCGCCGGCAAATAGGTATGCGTATAGATGTCGCCGGGGGCCAGCTTTTTCCCCACCAGCTCTTCAAACGGCCGCTCCGGCCGGAACGTGCCAAAATCCACCATCAGGAATATCCCGGCCGCCCGCGCCGCCTCCAATCCCCGGTCCACCGGCGTCCAGTCCGGCCCGCGATAGTGCGCGGTTTTAATTCCAACCACGATGCCCTTGTAGCGCCGCGCCATCTCCGCCGTCGCCTTGGGATCCATGTCGGCCGTATTCTGCTGGCCTTCGTCCGGCCCCATTCCCGCGCCGGCAATATTCAGTAGCGCCAGCACCCTGGTGCGCGCCCGGTCAATCACGCGCTGCTTGAAATCGGGAAAGTTATGCCACCCCGAAGTTCCCGCGTCCACCACCGTCGTCACTCCGCTGCGGAAGGTGAACCCGTCCGGGTAGATACTCCAATCGCCCGCGTACACGCCCGGCGCTCCGGTTCCCGCATACGCATGCACATGAATATCGATCAGTCCGGGCGTCACATAGAGCGACGATACGTCCACCACCTTATGCGCCTGTGCGGCTGGAATATTCGCCGCCACCGCCGCGATTTTTCCATGGGCGATCGCCACGTCTCGAATTGCGTCGATCTTGTTCTTCGGATCGATGACGTGCCCGCCCTTCAGCAGCAGGTCATAGGACGCGGGCTGGCCCCATGCCGCGGCAGCCGCGAACAGAAAACAAATAGTGCGCATACGCGCGATTGTACCGTTTAGCCGGACTATTTGTGCGCCGCGTTACCCGCCCGTGCGCGCGGGAAATCGCGCGCGATTGCGGTCCAGCCACGTCCGCGCCGCCACGGCCGTCTGAATCTCACCGCTCAACACCGCCAATACCAGATCGTGAGTCAGCACGTTGTTGAACGGTTGCGAATATACGGCGCCGGTCTCCTGCCCGGCAAACTTCACCACGAATGGAACCGGCCGCGCCGCGGTGTCCCGCGCTTCCACCAGCACTTCGCGCATCCACTTCAATCGTTCCGCCCAGACGTTCGGCCGGAAGCCGTGGTCCGCCGTGATAATCAACGTCGTCCGGTCCCAAATACCTGCCGCCTGCATCGCCCTTCGCAGTTCTCCCAACGTGACGGCCACCAGTTCCAGGTTGTCCAGGTACGTCTGTTCTCCGCCGCCGGCGTTGAAGTTGTGCAGCCGGCGATTGTAGATCCCGACCGGATGTGGAACCGGCCAATGAACGAATACCAATCCATACGCCGGATTCGCCGCCAGATCCAGCGCATATTTGCGATTGGCAAAGTATCGCTCCTGCTGATGGAGCCGGCCAAACGCGCGCAGCTCTATATCGGTGGGCTTCGTGCAAATCGGGTGAACCTCGCTGAGCAATGCCTCTGCCTGGGCCCGCAGCAGAAACCACATGGTCCGGACCATTCCGATCCGCGTGGCGTAGACATCCACGGAGTTGAATCCGGGTTCTCCGAAGCAGCCCGCCAGCGAACGGCCGAGCACACGGCAGTACGGATGATACCAGCCTGCCAACGCGCTGTTCACCCCCAGCTTGCGCGCGTTGTCGAACACGTTGGGCTGCCGCGACCAGCTTCCGGCCATTCGTCCGCCGGCGAAGCTGAGCCGCAACTCGCGCGGGCCTTTCGCTTCCACCTTGGAAACGATCGCGCCCGTCAGTAGCGACGGCAGCGCCATACTCGTCCACGTCGCGCTCGGTTGCGCGTGGTCCGCGTAGAGGGACTCCGCGCGCAACCGGTCTAACTCCGGCAGATGCACCGAGGCGGGCCGCTCCGGAAATGTAAGACGCTGGTCCATCTCGTCGAACACGAGCCAAACCACACGCGGCGTCGCGCCGGAGCGCGCCGGAACCGGCGCCGCCGCAGGCAAACTGGCGTACGCGGCGGCGCCCGGAGAACCGGCCCAGGAGAAAAAGTAACTCACCAGCATCGCTGCAAACAACAGGTTCATGGCCAGGACCGCCTTCTTCGCTGCACGCAATAGCGCACAGGGCGCGGAGCGCTCCGTTGTGCGCGCAATTCGAAGGGAAGCACTGGGTGCTGTGCGCGCACTCCCGGCAAGCGGCTGGTTCTGGCGAAAGAACATCTGTACCGCGCCCGCCGCCAGGCTCACTTCAGTCAGCAGCAGCGCGCCCCGTGCGAGGATGCCCGGCACCGTGCCCTCCGCGTTCCAAACCCCGCGAACCAGCTCTAGCGGAAACACGAGCGTAAGCAAAAACGCGATCCCGCCGCCTGTCGCCACCATCGGTTTGCCCGGCTTCCGCGCCCACTCCCAAAAGAACCAGAACGCGAGGGCCAGCAGCAGCCCGTCGCTCAGGATCGCCCACGGTAGCGTGCCCGCGGGTGGAGCGTCGCGATAATAGCTCTCCCACGGGATGTTGATCGCCTGCAAGCCGTACCACCAGTTCACAAAGCACAGGTTCGCCGCCGACAGGCAGATCAGGAAGTCCGTCATCGGCGCCCGCACATCGTTTCTGAAGCCGGCGCGCGCAGCGGCGCGTGGAACCGTCAGCGTGTCTTCTTGCATGCTAAGTATAGGCATCGGTCAAGACCCTCGATCGGAAGCGAGCGCACCAGCTCGAAGCGTGCGCGCAACGCCGCCTCAAACGACCCACGCGTCAGATCCGCGTGCAGCGCCTCGCGGCCCCGGGCAATGCGCTGGAACATCGGGTCTCGCGGCCCGACGAATTCAATCAATAGAAACTTGGTTGTCAGCTCAGCGGCCAGATCCACGATTTCGTGCAAGGGCACGCGCTCGGTTACCAGTAGATGATGCAGCAGCGCCAGCATCGCCACCAGGTCGAATGCCCCCCGCGCCCGGTCGAGAAACGAGCTGCACTCGCGGTTCCGCCATCCGGCCGCTGGGCTGGGGCGCGCTACATCGACGACCAGCGGCAGAATGTTCAATCCTTCTGCGCGGGCCTTCCGCCACAACCTTCCCGCGACCACCGGGTCCGAATCGATCGCAACTACCGCCGCGCCCGCCCGCGCACAAATCGCGCTGAAATGCCCCTCATTGGCCCCCACGTCCAACACCGCATCCGGACGGGTGCCCGCGACCGCCTGCCGTACGAACTCTTCTTTGCACGCCAGTTGATGACGTGTGTACAGGCTCTTCGATTCCAGATATCCCGTCCATGCCGACCCGCGCTCCGCCTTCGGCGCCACCCGGTTCAACGTCCGCCGTAAGCTCCTGAACAGCGAGCCCAGAACAAATCGAGCCTGTTCTGGAGACGCTGCCAACTGCATTCTACCGGGCGCCAGACCGCCGCCAGCCGCTCCCGATAGCCATTTCGGGATCGTCACTAATCCCAGGAACGGAGGACGCAGCCGGCCGAGCGGCCCGCACCAACGGTACATCTCGGCGGGATCCAAGCCGTCGCGCCGTTGCAGCAGAATATTCCCCGGCGCCATTCCGAAATGGCGGCTCGCCGCCAACGGCAGCAGGAACGTGCGTATAAATTGTGCGTAAGCGAGCCACGTGCGGTTCAGCTTATCCCGTCGCTCAAACGACAGCAGATCCACAAAAACCGGCGCCGGACCGCGGAACAAAACGTTGTAGGGTGTGGCATCCTTTAACCCAAACCCGGCTTCCAGAGCTTCCTCCGCCAAATCCACGGTTAAGGCGCCTGCCGCGTGCAACATTTCCGCCGGCCATTCGTAGGGAAAGCTGGGGAACGGAATCCGATCGTGTTCCAGCATCAGAGGCGGAGGCGATTGCATTCCCAACCGCTCCACCAATCCGCGCACCTCCGGCTCGATTACCCGTCGCGTCGCCACTACCCGGCCGTCCGCCAGAAACCGCTGACCCACAATCGAATCGAGAAACGATCCTGCTTCCGTGGCGCCGGCTGCGCTCACCAGCCGTAGAATGCGGTTCTGCCACGCAAACAGCACGCCGCTTGGATCCCGGAAGGACGCGGAAGCTGGCCCGGTAATATCACTCTCGGGTAGAACCATAAGGCAGACGCGCGGGTGATTTCCGCCGGCGCCAGACTCGATCCAGCAACCGCCGGAGGTAGAAGAAACCGCCGAGGCACGCTGCATACAGCGTTTGATAAACGAATGCGCCCGATCCCGGATCGATGTACGCCCTGGCCGCGCGTGGCGTCACGATCAGCAACGGCAGCAACAGCAGCATTGCCCGTGCGAACGCGAACCACAACTCCGCAAACTGATCCGGCGCCTTCGACGCATTAGTGCCCTGTTTTTCGTTGTAATATGTCGTCATGCGCTCGTTCCAGTCAAGGGTTTTGCCCACCAGACGCCCCTCGATGCGAAGCGCCATTACCCCTAACATCGGCAATCGCGGCAGGATCTGCACATGCCCCTATCCGATAATA
>JBDTAT010000687.1:0-3676 GCA_039924505.1 Bryobacteraceae bacterium | reverse complement strand
ATCACATGCGCGGCGGCTGCCTGGAGTAGCAAGCCGGGGCGGGGTTTGCGGCAATCGCAGCCGTCCGCATCGTCATGGTAGCAGACAAAAAATCCGTCAATCGGCAGAGCGCGGGCCAGCGCCGCGTGCATAGCCTCCACTGCCGCGCGCGTCTGCGCCCCCCGCGCGACGTCGGGTTGATTGGTCACCACCAGCAGTAAAAAGCCGGCCTGTTTCAAACGTCCCAGCGCTTCGGCGGCGTCCGGGAGAATCTCCAGCTCATCGACGGAAGCCGGCGGATACGGCTTGCCGTCGCGGAGGACGGCGCGATTCAGCACACCGTCGCGGTCGAGAAAGACGGCCTTGTTCACCGCACCGATTCCCATTTGGTTTCGGCGCGCTTGACGCTGGGGTGCGACACCAGAAGGTGCCAGACCACGGCTTGAAACGCCTCCGAGTGGGGCGTGACGTGGACCGGATTCACGGTGGGCACGATGACGCACGCGTCCGCCACTTGCGCGGTGTAACCGCCGTCGCGGCCGACGATGCCGGCGATACTGGCGCCTACCGATTTCGCGTATTGCATGGCCGCGACCAGATTGGGGCTGACGCCTTTTTCCAAATTGCCGCCGCCGACCGAAAAAATCAGCAGCATATCGGAGGACCTGAGGTGGCTGACGCGCAGCCACTGATCGAACACCGATGCCCAGCCTTCATCGTTGGTGCGCGCGGTGAGCTCGCTCACGTTATCGGTGGGGGCATAGGCTTCGATGCCCGCGATTTTGCGGAAATCGTTTACGGCGTGTGACGCGTTGGCCGCGCTGCCGCCGACGCCGAGGATGAACAGGCGGCCGCCGCGTTCACGGGTTGCGGCCAGCAACTGGGCCACGCGCTCGATCGCCTCTTCGTCAAGCCCGTCGATGACGGTGCGCGCTTCGGCAAGAAATTCGCGGGAAAAACTCATGTGGGCTCCTTGGCCGGGTCGTTATCTTTCAGTAATGCCGATAGCTCCTCAATGCCTTCAAGCGATCCCATCTCATAGAATCGCCGGTCGACTTCAAATGCCGCCAGTTGAGAGCGGTGCAGCAGGTCCCGATAAACTGCTGCGAGGTCGCAAGCCGTTCCTTCGGCAATGCCGTCAAAGGCGCTGCGATGGAAAACTCCCAAGCCGTAATCGATATGCTGCATTCGCGGCGTGCGCTGCTTTTTATCGTAGGCGAGAATGCGGCCTCCTGCGAATTCCACGTTGCTTGTATCCCAGCGCCCCTCGTTGCGGAAAACCGTCATCAGTCCCTGCCGGCCGCTTTCGAGAAACGCGCCCTCCACTGCGGCGTAGTCGCAGGGGAGGTAGGAATCGCCGTAGAGCACAAAAAAGCGGTCTCCCAAAAGCGGGATTGCCTGATGAATCGCGCCGGCCGTCCCACGCAGCACCGGCCCGTCGGAGCAATACGAGACGTCGAGACCGAAGCGGCCGCCCGGCCCCACGTATTCTTCGATCATTTCGGCGCGATAGCCCACGCAGAATACGACTCGTTCGATGCCGCGGGATTTCAGCAAACGCAACTGGTGTGCGGCGAACGGCTCGCCGTTGATTTCGATGAGAGCCTTCGGGATGGTTTCGGTCAACGGACGGAGGCGCGGAGCCAGGCCGCCGGCAAGAATGGCGACGGGGAGACTCATGAGACGACGGTTTTCGTGCCCTCGAAGTCGAAGCGGAAGCGGACCTCACGCAGTCCGGACTGGCTCATGGCGTGGCGCAATCGCGTCTTGTCCTCGGCGTAGAACATAAGGAATCCGCCGCCGCCGGCTCCAATCAGCTTGCCGCCCAGGGCGCCGTTGGCGCGAGCCAGATCGTACCACTGATTAATGTGCTCGTTGCTCATGTTGTTGGAGCGCTTCTTCTTGTATTCCCAGTGAACGTTCATGAGGCCGGCGAACTCGTGCAAGTTGCCATCCTCGAACGCCTTCTGCGTCCGCAGGCCGATGTCCTTGACGAAGTGCAGGTTGTCGAGAACACTGGAATCCTTCTGTTTGCTGCGGTCGTCCTGATCTTTCAGAATGGACGACGCGGAGCGCGAGTAGCCGGTAAAGAAAATGATCAGGTTGTCTTCGAGGTTGTGGATGGTCTCGGCGGAGATGCGCAGCGGCCACGCCTCCACCCGGTCGTCCCGGAGAAAGCGGAAGCACGTGATGCCGCCGTAGGCGGCGATGTATTGATCCTGTTTTCCGATGGGCTCGCCCAGCCGGCCGATCTCGATTTCGCAGGCCTGCGCGGCCAGCTCGCTCGGATGCACAAGATTTTTCCGGTAGGCGTGGAGCGCTTTCAGCAGCGCGGTGGTGAAGCTGCCGGAAGATCCCAGTCCAGTCCCGGACGGGATGTCGGCCATGCTGGTGATTTCCAGATTGGTCTCGGCGATTCCGATCGTCTTCATCGCTTCGCGGATGATGGGGTGCTGGATCTCATCGATGTTCTTCGCGTGTTCCAGTTGCGAGTACTTGATGATGAGTTCCTTGACGAAGGTTTGATGAATGGTGATGTAAACGTATTTATCGATGGCGGCCGCAATCAGAAATCCTTCGTGTTCGCGGTAGTAGGAGGGCAAGTCCGTGCCGCCTCCGCCAAGCGACAGACGCAACGGGCTGCGAGTAATGATCATGGGTTCGACTTGCGATAAATTTCCGCGACCACGGTGAGCGCGGCGTGCGCGTCGGCCAAGCCCGGAGTAGGTGTCTCGCGGCGCGCGACGAACCCGGCGAATCGATCGGTTTCCAATTTCCAGGAAGTGTCTGGGCCGGGATATTCCCAAATGGTCGTGGGCGGCGGCCCCATTTCGGGCTGCATCGCATAGTAGGAGAGCCGCTCCACGCCGTAACTTCCACCCAGTCCTTCAATGTGCAGCTTGCCGTTGCGTCCGTAAATTTCAAACGAGAACAGATTCTTCCATTCCGTGCAACTGACGTGCAGGAACGCGACTTGATCCTGCGCGGTGCGCAGCAGGAGGAAGCCGTTGTCCTCCACCGGCATGTCCCAGAAATAGGTGTGGGAAAAACCATCGATGCGCGGGAATTCCCCGAGGAACCAGCGGGCCAGGTCGATCAGATGGACGCCCTGATCGAGCAATTCGCCGCCGCCCGAGAGCGCCGGGTCGGCGCGCCACTCGCGGTCGTAGCCAACCCGGCCGCCGTGCCCGTAACGGCCGCGCAAAAACATCAGCGGACCGAGAACCCCCGACTCGAAAATCTCGCGCGCTTTCTGAAACGCCGGATGGAAGCGATGGTTGAAGCCGACCTGCACGCAAACCTTTTGCGCCTGGGCGGCCGCGATCAGGGGAAGGATCTCGCCGGCATGACGGGCGGCCGGCTTTTCCACCAGCACGTGCTTGAACGCCTGAATGGCGGCCAGTGCAATTCCCGCCAGCGCGTCATTCGTGGTAGCGACAATAACGGCGTCGACGTCCGGGCGCTCGACGGCCTGGCGCCAGTCGGCGGTGGCCACTGCGCCCCGGCTCTGCCGGGCCAGCGCTTCGGCGCGTTCCAGGTTTACGTCGGCGGCGGCCACCAAGGTGTGCTCCGCGCCTAGCGCGCGCAGACGTTTTTGTCCAATGAGTCCGCAGCCAATTATGGAGAATCGCATTCGAGATCGGTTTCCGTTCGGGCCGGCACGTGCGCGCGCGGCGTGGTCCGGTTGGCCAGAGAT
>JBDTAT010000686.1:0-2541 GCA_039924505.1 Bryobacteraceae bacterium | reverse complement strand
CAGCAGGTAGAGAACCTGCCATTGCCCACCCCGCATTTCGCGCCCGGAATCGAGATGGAGCACACGCATGGAGCGGAATCGCCGGCGACGCTACCGGCTCCAGATATTCTTCGCTTTCGCGTATTTCAGGAAATTGTAGAACGCGGCCATGTACGCAATGGTCAGACCTTCCCTTCCATCCAGAAAGCCCCGCAGCAAAACATAGGTGTGGAGAAATGTCCACGGCGGATTGACCAGCAGTTCGCCCCAGCCAATCCGCCGGCCTTGCGCCACAAGCTGTTCGGCCGCCAGCGTCGTGTAACGGTCCATGGTTTTCAGATGCTCGCTCAGCGAATCGCAGGTGAAGTGTAACAGGTTACTTTCCAGGTTGCCGACCTTGCCATCGACGGCTACGGACTCATGCACGAAATCGCCCGTCCAGCGCGCCCGCCGCCGGTCGTACAAACGCACTTTGCGATCCGGATACCATCCCGAATGTAGAATCCATCGGCCCAGATACTGCGCCATCCGTGGCATCGTGTAGGCGTCAAACCGCGGGCCGTTTCGCTTGATCTGCCAGATTTCGCCCTCCAGCGCCTCGCTCAGGGATTCGTCGGCGTCGAGCGAAAGAATCCAGTCGTTGGCGCACTGCTGGGCGGCGAAATTTTTTTGCGAAGCGTAGCCGGACCAGGGATTCTCCACCACGCGCGCTCCCAGCTTTTCCGCCACTTCCACCGTGCGGTCTATCGACCCGCTGTCGACAATCACCACCTCGTCGCAGCAGCGCAGGCTTTCCATTACACGCGGCAAATTCCGCTCTTCGTTCAGCGTGATGATAGCGGCAGACAGGCGCATCGCGTCATCCTCCGGCGCCAGTTCGAATCGGGGAGGCCGTGAACGAAAGTAGAAAAATCGCCAGCGCCACCCACCCCAGCACGGTCCGCGTCCTGCCAACGGGCGCGGCATCGTAGATGGCCGGGTGCCGCATTCCGAACAGCAAAAGAAGCGCGGCCCACACCAGCCAGCTATAGGAATGGAACAGTCCGAGCGGCACCAGCGCCGCCACAAACACGCGCGATAGCCAGCGGCACCGCTCCCCGGCGAACGCGTATAGAATATGCCCGCCATCCAGTTGGCCGATCGGCAGCAGATTCAGCGCCGTCGCCAGTAACCCCACCCACGCGCCGCGCGCTACCGGGCTGAGGTAGATATCGGTAACCGGCACTCCTGGGAACATCAACCATTCGACAGCCCGCAGGATCGCCGGAGTTCCAAACGCCAATTCTCCGCGCCCCGCAATGCCCGGGACTATTTTCGATAACGCTACCCCGGCCACCAGCGGCGCGACTAACGCCACGAATCCCGCAATGGGCCCGGCAACGCCGATGTCGAACAGTATCCGTTTCGAATAGATGGGCGAGCGGATGCGGATGAAGGCGCCGAGCGTGCCAATCAGCGTCGGCGCCGGAATGAAATACGGCCGGCTGGCGTCGACGCCGTAATGGAGGCAGGTTAGATAGTGCCCCATTTCATGGCACAGCAGAATGGTCAATAGCGTGAGTGAAAACGGCAAGCCGGCGAGGAAAATGTGCGGGTGGTGGAAGAGTTGCGTGTATAGGTTCAGATCGGCGTCGAAGTTCAGCGGCCGGTTCTCCGCGAAGGCGCGCGCCAAGCCGACACCTACCATTGTGGTGGTCACCAGCGTGAGCAAAAACAGCAGAACATGCAGCCATAGCCGGCCGTCGCGCACCGGCCGCATGGTACGGAAACCGCCTTCCAGGAACCGGGCGGACGAAATGCCGGCGCCGGCGGAAACGGGAGTTGCGGATTCCGGAGAGAAATCGTGCGAAAACTCAGCGTTGCTCTTCATGGAAACGCGCTACGCGAAGTCCCGCGCGGGACAAGACTGCTTCAGCATTGCTGCAGCGGGGCCTCGCATGCACCGTCAGCGCTGCGCTACTGGAGCGTCTGCAGCTCCTTGCCGGGTTTGAAACGCACCGCCTTGCCGGGTGGAATCGCCACCTCGGCGCCGGTGCGCGGATTGCGTCCAATGCCGGTTTTGCGCGGACGCACGTTAAAGATTCCGAATCCCCGCAATTCAATCCGCTCGCCTTGACCGAGCGCGCGCTTCATGGTTTCAAATACGGTCTCGACCGCCATCTCGGCCTTGGTCTTGGTGATGCCCGTGCGGTTCACAACTTCGTTGATGATATCGAGTTTGATCAAGACATCCTCCTGGAGGCCCACGGCGCGTAACTGCCGTGCCGCGCCATGCCGCGCTGGCAAGTCCCGGCAAACTTCATGATATGAATAGGGTTACTTGATTGTCAAGCGCTTGGTGCGGTTTCCCGTTTCTGCCGCGTCACGCGCGGGTATCAGTTCCGCGCGACATCGCAATTCCTGCCGGACTGCTGTGTTACACTCAGAGTAGGAATTCGGCCCGAATCTCCCCGACGGTGCAACTTATTGAATTCGGGCTTCGTCAATAGCTGTGAAGCTCCTCAGGTTTGGACCGCGAGGAGACCCAAAGCGGGATGGCAGAGCGACAGATGGACCCACTCA
>JBDTAT010000685.1:0-2791 GCA_039924505.1 Bryobacteraceae bacterium | reverse complement strand
TCCCAAAGCTGAATATTCCGGCATTTTCACTTCCGGGCGAGGTTCACGACCAAGGCGAATGTCTGCCCTGCTTGCGGCTCCCCGGATCGTAGGACTTTCGACGCCGATTGGCCAGAAGCTACAGCGGAGGATCTCAAGAGAGAGCGATTCAACATGCGAAGATTCGCAGGTATGAATTCGACCCGGCAGGGATACGCCTACCCGCCACCCTCAGCCTCGCGGATATCGCTGTAGATCTCGCTGTCTGGCTGGATACAGGAGCGGCTTTCTGTATATTTCAGCGCGAGTATGGCGAAGCACTTGGTTTAGCCGTTGAAAACGGCAAGTGCGAGCGGGTAGTGACGGCAAGAGCGAATTCTTCGATGTCTTTGGACACAACGTGAATCTCGGCGTCTTGGGATTCGACATCGACACGATGGCCTATTTTGCGCAGGACTTCGGTTTTCCGCGGAACGTGCTGGGCCGCAGGGGGTGGTTTGATCGCGTCCAGATCGGCATCCTCCATTACGACACGAACCTGTACCTGGGTTTGTACGGCGATTGACTAATCCGTGGCGCTTCCGCGGGGGCTCCTTCAAAAATAAAGTTTCAGAGCAAGCTGGTTCTGGCGCTCGGGATTCGACACCGTGCTGATGATGCCAACTTGCGGGTTGCCGATCGAGGAATTGGGCAGGCTGAAGTTTGGATGGTTCATCAGATTGAACGATTCGGCGCGGAACTGGACGCGGAAGCGTTCGGCGAAAACAAAATCGCGGCTGACTCCGAGATCGACGTCGATCGAGCCGGGGGCGCGCAGAATGTCGCGGCCGGAGTTGCCGAAGCAGACGCAGCCGGGGGAGACAAATGCCGCAGTGTCGAACCAGTGCTTGATGCCGCGTTCGCTCGCAGACAAGTTGCCGTCGGCGATGCGGTTGGGGCGCGCCGTGGTGCCCGTCGCGGTTGGATCGGTGCTCAGCGTCGCGGTGAACGGCTGGCCAGTCTGCGCGGAGAAAATTCCCGAGATCTGCCAGTTGCGCGTCAACAATGACGCGATCCCGCCCGATTTTCCAAACGGGAGTTGATAGAAACCGCTGACGACGAAGCGGTGGCGCACGTCGAAGTTCGACGACCCACGCTGCGCCGCAAGGTCGCGCACGTTCTGCGGGCCGGGATCGCTCGAGTCGTTCTGGTTGCCGCCGCCGTCGATGGAGTGGCCATACGTGTAGGAAGCCAGCAGGCTGAGGCCTTTTGAGAACCGGCGCTCCAGCTTTGCGATCAGCGCGTGGTAGTTGGAATTGTCGAGCGGTCCGTAAAATTCGATATCGCCGAATCCCTGATACGGGCGGCGCGAATTCACGCTGCCCGCTCCCGGCACCGCCTGATTTACGTTCACGAGAACCGGCAACTTATGGGCCTCCGAACCGGTGTAGCCCACCTGGGCGACGAAGCTGCCGGGCAGTTGACGCTCGACATTCAGATTCCACTGAATTACATAGGGGATGGGAAAGTTGAATGGGTAACTGTTCACCGTGGCGCTGCCGCTGGCGAGACTAAGCGCGTTGGCGGGAAACCCGTTTTGCAACTGGAACGCCGGGGTGGTGGAATTGCCGGGAAATGTGGCGCTGGTGATGAACGGCGGATCGTTCGGCAGACGGCGCGAGATGCCCAGATCCTCATCGCGCCCGTAGAAGACTCCGAAGCCGCTGCGTACCACCGTTTTGCCCGTCGCCTGATAGGCCATGCCGAGGCGCGGCGCGAAGTTGTTGTAATCGGGGT
Organism: Bryobacteraceae bacterium; assembly: GCA_039924505.1. GTDB lineage: Bacteria > Acidobacteriota > Terriglobia > Bryobacterales > Bryobacteraceae > JBDTAT01. The sequence goes on along the minus strand of JBDTAT010000685.1, from coordinate 1,036 downwards.
GAACCAGCGCGCGGCCGACGCCGCATGGACCGGCCCCGGCAACGGTGACAACCTGCAGGTAGCACGCGCCGCTGTCGAGCACAAAATTCGACTGGCGGTCGTGGGCCTCAATGAACGGCATCGGCAGCTCGTAGCGCAATCCGAAATTCACCGTCAGTTTATTGGTGGCCTTCCAGTCGTCTTGCGCGTACCCGCTGTAGATATATTGCTGAATGGTGTCGATCTGCTGCTGGGATGTGGCGGCGGTGTAAACGTCGCCAAGAAGAAAATCGCCAACTCCGGAGCCAGTGTAGGTGCCATTGAACGTGTAGGTGGGGCGCGCCGTATTAGTGGCATACACAAACATGGTGACGCGCGAAAGATCCACGCCGAACTTCAACGTGTGCCGGTCGTGAACCCAGGAAAAGTTGTCGAGAAGCTGCCAGATTTTGCCCGACTTCTCGGCCGGAAAGTTGCCGCTGCCGGTGGCGGCGATGGGAGCGGCGCCGAGCGCCGTGGGCGTGCCCAGTTGGCTGAACCCGGTGAGGGTGAACGTCGGCAGCCCCTTGATTTTCGGTGTGTCGAACGCGCCCTTAATTCCATACTGGTCGAAGAGCCGCGGACCTAATACATCCTGGTTGGAAAGTGTGTAGACAAAACCGAGCCGGAACTCGTTCACTTTGTTGGCGGAGACCGTGTGCGTTTCGCTGAGCATAATCTGACGCGCGGCCAGATCGGTGAAGCCTTGCTGGTTGGCCGGCTGTGGTAGTAAAGTCGGCAAAAAATTCTCGCCCCAGCTTTGCGAAATGCGACCGAAGATGGAATCGTTCGCGCCGAAATGGTGATCGACGCGCAGATTGTATTCATCGCTCGCGACGCGCTCCTTCGGATTGTAAGAGAAATTGTTTACCGTGCCGGGCAGATTCGGCAGCGGGTAGAGCGCCAATAATCCGGCGGCCACCGGGTCCCACCGGCTCATCGGGATGGTGTTATTGGGGAACGGCATCCCGGTGGCCGGGTCGGTGACTTTGGATGGGAACACGCCGCGCTGTTCTCC
>JBDTAT010000684.1:0-3447 GCA_039924505.1 Bryobacteraceae bacterium | reverse complement strand
TAATCGATTCCCAGTCCGCCGCCCACATCGAGATAGTCCAGTCCGGCGCCCGCCCGTTTCATTTCCACGTACACGCGCGCGGCCTCGGTTACGGCGGCCTTTATCTGGCGGATGTTGGTGATCTGGCTGCCCAAATGGAAGTGCAGCAGCCGCAGGCAATCCTCCATGTGCAGTTCTTTAAGCTGTTCCAGCGCCCGCAGCGCCTCGGTCACCGTCAAGCCAAACTTCGACCGGTATCCGCCCGACGATTTCCAGCGGCCCGAGCCGCGGCTGGCCAGTTTCACGCGGACGCCGATCGACGGCCGCACGCCCACCCGCTGGCAGTGCTTGACGATCAGGTCCAGCTCCGTATATTTCTCCACCACCGGAATAATCTGCCGCCCAATCTTTTGGGCCAGCATCACCATCTCGATGTATTCGTCGTCCTTGAACCCGTTGCAGATGATGGGCGTCTCGTTGTCGGCAATGGCCAGCACGGCCAGCAACTCCGGTTTCGAGCCCGCCTCCAGACCGAAATGATACGGCCGGCCGAACTGGAAGACCTCTTCCACCACGTGCCGCTGCTGGTTCACCTTGATCGGAAACACGCAGCAGTATTTTCCCCCATACCCGTGTTCGGCCATGGCGCTCGCAAACGCCTGGTGGATCTCGCCCAGGCGGTGCTTCAGGATTTCGGCGAACCGGACCAGGATGGGGAACGAGATCCCGCGCAGTTCCAGACTATCCACCAGTTCCTTCAGATCGATGCGGCGGCTGGGATCTTTGTCCGGATGCACCCACAAGTGGCCGTTTGCGCCCACCGAGAAATAACCTTTGCCCCAACTAGCGACGTCGTACAACTCGCCGGCGTCGGCAATCGTCCACCGGTCCTGCGGCTCGCGAGCGGCGGTGGACTCGGTCAATTTCAGATTCAATTCGTTTGCTCCTCGTTTGTGGTTCGCCAACGCTCTGGAACTTTTAGTGTCCTTCGATTTCGTCCACGGAGCAAGTGAAATCTTCTATCGGCCCGGGGCCAAAGCCGCGAAGGTCCGGTTGCCGACGCGCGCGGCTCAGTAACATCAACGCATTGCCGAGCCGCGACCGCGAGGGAGCGGTTTTCATCACGGGCTGCCGGGGAACCCGCAAAACGGCGCCGCTCCCTTTGCGCTTTGTAGCGGTGCCCGCCCTGCGCTCAGTACTAAAATGGACCGAATGCCAGAGTCCCCAACTCCGCTTGCGGGCAAGTCGGCGCTTGTCACCGGGGCTGGCAAAGGCATCGGCAAAGGCATCGCGATCGCGCTCGCCGAGGCAGGCTGCGATGTAGCCGTGAATTACCACTCCGACGCCGCCGGCGCGGACGCCACCGCCGCTGAAATCCGCGCCCTCGGACGCGAGGCCTTCCCCGTTGGCGCCAACGCCGGTATTGCCGCCGAAGTCGATCGCATGTTCGACGCCGTCCTCGCGCGCTTCCCGCGTCTCCACATCCTGGTGAATAACGCCGGCGTCCAAACCTGGAAAGCTCTGCTCGATCTCGAAGAGCACGAGTGGGATCGCGTCATCGATACCAACTTGAAAGGCTGCTTCCTCCGTACGCAACGCGCCGGGCGGCACGTGCGCCAGCATGGCGGCGGCCGCATCGTCAACATCGGCTCGGGTTGCAATAAGGTTGCATTTCCAAATCTATCCGATTACACCGCCAGTAAGGGTGGCATCGAGATGTTCACCAAAGCGGCCGCTGCCGAACTGGGGCCGCTCGGCATCACCGTAAATTGCGTCGCTCCCGGCGCCGTCGAAATTGAGCGCACCAAACTGGAAGCGGGCGATTGCGCCGCTACCTGGGCCAAGCTCACTCCGGCCGGCCGCGTCGGGACGCCGCGCGAACGCCTGCAAACACTCGGCGAACTGGGTTGCAAACGTCTATTGCGAATGATCCGGCCTGATCGTCGCGGAGCCATGGTGCAAATACCGCAAGTTTTGCATCACTGCCGAAAGCCTTGTAGAATAAGGACTGTCCGTGTTGCAACTCTCCGTTGCACAAGTAGCTGCCGCATGCTAAAAAACGGAACACAAGGGCAAGTAGCGCGGAAAGTCAGGCACGATGAACGACCAGCAGACGGAACCCATGGATTTCGTAACCCTGTACCGCAGGGCGTTCGAGGAGTTTGGCGCGTCTGCGTTGTGGAGCAGTAAGCCCCTGCCCGATCCCACACGAGCCGACGCACTGGCGATCACGCAGAGCCTCCGGGTTGAAGGCGATTTAAGAGCGAGGCGTCTGGCGGAACAGATCGAGCGGGCTTGCCGTGCCGCTATCTAAAATCCAAACCGACATTCTACGGCTGCTCGCCCTGCATCGTGACCCGGAAAGCTATGTTGCGGGAAGCACGCCTTTGAATCGGGACAACCCGCGTTATTCCGGTGATATCGATGTTTTCCACGACCGCGAGGAACGGGTGGCCCAAGCGGCGGAACAAGATAGCGCGTTGCTGGAAGAGTACGGATACGCGCTGCAATGGCTCAGGCGGGAGCCAGCCATCTACGGAGTTTTGGTTGAGCGTGCTGGTGACAAGACCAAGCTGGAATGGGTTGTTGACAGTGACTTCCGCTTTTTCCCCACTATCCCGGATGAAACTTTCGGCTATATCTTGCACCCGATTGACTTGGCCACGAATAAAGTTGGGGCGGCGTATGGGCGTCGAGAGCCGCGCGACGTGGTGGACCTGCTGGCCATCCATGACCGGATTTTGCCGCTTGGGGCGGCTGTGTGGGCTTCGGCGGGCAAGGCGCTTGGCTTCACGCCCGAAGGCGTCATTAATGAAATCAGACGCACGGCCCGTTATACGGACGCAGATTTCCGGCGTATTGACAGCGATCCGCCGCTTGATCCCGCCGCCACAATGACGCGGTTGCGTGAAGTCCTTAGCGAGGCCGAAACCTTTGTTGGACTCATGCCTACCGACAAGATCGGATTGCTTTTTTTGAAAGGCGGTCACATTGTGCAACCCGATCCCGACCGCTTGCATGAGTATCAGACGCACGCCGGACAGAGGCGTGGGCAGTGGCCGGCTAACGTCGAAATCACCGCCGCGATGTTTAAGCGCTACAACAAAAAACCAAGTCCGTAGGACGCAAGAAATACGGCTATGCCCGCGTATCGACCGACGATCGGAACTCGGCCCTGCAACTTGCTGCCTTGAAACGCGCCGGATGCAAAACCGTTTTCAACGATGATGGAATATCAGGAGCCACGACGAAGCGGCCTGCCCTGCTCCGCTGACTGAATGCGTTGCAGACCGGCGATATGCTCATTGTCTGGAAACTCGACCGGCTGGGCCGCGGTATGCGCTCGGCATCACTTTCATCGATCACAAAAATAACAGCTTCGTACAACTGGCCGGCGCGGCGTGGAAGACGCGCGAGAAACAACTGGCGCAATGGAACCGTATTCCGGCAGCGACCGGAAAGACCACC
>JBDTAT010000683.1:0-4554 GCA_039924505.1 Bryobacteraceae bacterium | reverse complement strand
TTCGACCGCAACATTCTATATCGCAACAACGGCGATGGCACGTTCACGGACGTGTCCGCGAAATCGGGTATTTCAAAGCCCGATCGTAATTATTCGCTCGGGGTGCTGACGGGCGATTTTAATGGCGACGGATGGCCCGACATTTACGTGGCGTGCGACCGGACTCCGTCGATTCTGTACATCAATCGGGGCGATGGAACGTTCCGCGATGAGGCGCTCGCGCGCGGCGTGGCGTTCGACGATAACGGAGAAGCGATGTCTGGAATGGGCGCGGCCGCGGCCGACTTCGACGGCGACGGATGGACGGATATTTTCCGCAGCAACTTTTCCGACGAGCGCGAGACGCTGTACCGCAACCGCGGCGCCGGAGAGTTCGACGACTCCACGGTAGCGGCGAATCTGGCGGAAAACACCCGCTTTGTCGGCTGGGGATGCGGCTTCTTCGATTTCGATAACGACGGATGGCCGGACTTGCTGCTGGTAAACGGCCACGTTTTTCCGGAAGTGGAGCGGCTGAAGATCGACGTCCACTATAAGGACCGGGCGATTCTCTACCATAACCTGGGCAACGGGAAATTCGCCGACATCTCGGAATCGGCAGGCCCGGGAATTCTGGAGCGGCACTCTGCGCGCGGCGCCGCGTTCGGCGATTACGATAACGATGGCGCGGTCGAAGTGCTCGTGAACAATCAGAACGAGCCGCCCTCCCTGCTGAAGCGGACGACGCTGCCGTCCGGGAACTGGACGCTGCTGCAACTTACGGGCGTGCGATCGAACCGTAGCGCGATTGGAGCGAGCGTCCGAGTGACGGCGGGAGGACGGACACAGACTGCCGCGGTTCGCAGCGGCGGCAGCTATCTATCGCAGAGCGATCTGCGGCTGCACTTCGGACTGGGGACCGCGAAGTCGATCGACCGCATCGACATCCGCTGGCCCAGCGGTGTGCGGCAGGTGGAAACGAACGTGGCCGTGAACCGCGTGATTGCAATCCGCGAGCGGCCTTGAATAGCCGGATCGGACAGCAATTCTGTTACGGGAGGTTGCCGAGAAAGGCGTTCATCTCGCGCTGCACATCCGCCTCATTCGATAAGAATACGTAGTGATTCGCGTGCGGCAATCGAACGACTCGCGCGGAGGGCACGCCGCTTTCAAATGCCTTCGCTTGTGCGCCAGAGGTAGCCTCGTCCCGTGCATCGGCCGCCGCGCGTGCAGCATCGTCCTTAAAGGGCTGCCCGGTTGCGTGGGGCACTGCATAGATGGCGAGAACCGGAACCCGGATATCCGTATACTTCTGCATGCCGGTCATGATCGCCTGCGTAATCGGTGGAACCTGAGCCGGCGCCGGCTGCGCGGTGGGCGCCTCCGGCAAGTTCTTTTGCATCTCTTTCAAGTCGCGTTCGAACCCCGGCAGCGTCGTGGCGAGAAGCTCGTCAATCAAATGCCTTGGATCTTGCGGGCCCTTACCGGGCTGCAACTGCTCCAACTTTTTTTGCAAGTCGACCAGGTCGATTCTCAAATCGCCCCGCGAGCGGTCGTAGTACGCGTATGAATATCCGGCGTCGAGATAGATCAGCCCTGCGACTCTTTCGGGATGCCGCGATCCCACGGAACTCAACTCTTCGCCGCCGAGCGAATGCCCGGCCAGCACGGGCCGGTTCAGCTTCAGCGCATCGAGGACGGCGAGAACATCGTCCCCGAGACGATCGGCCGAATACGTCGCGTCCCCGGAAGGCGAAGGAGCGCTGGAGGCGCCGAATCCGCGCCGTGTGATGCCGTACACATGGCACGTCGCAGTCAGTTTGGGAGCAAACTTGTCGAATATGTGAGCCGAGTTTCCAAGACCCGTCAATAGAACCAAGGGCCTTCCGGAGCCACCCCAATCGAGAACCTCCAGCTTGACGTTTTTCTCTACCGCTATGAACTGTATGCTGTGCGGCGACGGGTCCAGCCAAGCAGTCTCATTGGTGGCGCGCCGGAATTCCAGCGGCAGCGGCCGGCCTTGCGTCCAGGTTCCGCTAATGGATGTTCCGTCGGCGCTGAGCTTGCCATCGTAACTGCCTCGTATCTGGCCAATGGCAAATTTGATATTTGAACCGTCCAGCGAAAATGAGGTTGTTGCCATACCGGCGCCCCGATCCGGGCTCTGGTCTATGCTCAGCAGGGTAGCCCTCCAGTCCCCGTTATCGCTCTTCGCGATTTGCAGGATAGTCCGGAGTTCCCGCGGACCCGCTTTCAGCGTGCCCTGCCAGTCGCCGGAAATGTCCTGTGCGTAGACAAGCAATGCCGTGAATGCGGTAAGCGCCATGAACCGGTTGAATCGCCTCATAACCTTGATCTCCTTCCGGCAAATTCCGCGGCGCCGCCGCTCGGGCATTACCGGCTGTTCTCCCGCTCGATAGCGTTTAATTCGTCGATCTCGCGTTGGAGTTCGCGCTGTTCCCGCGCCCTCTTAACGAGGTACGCGGCGATCCACACGACGACGAGCGTCATGAACGGCATCGCCTTCGGGAATATGCCCCTCCCGGCATTTATCGCCAGCGCCAGAATGAACGTGCCGATGGCCAGCAGCACCGGCCCGAACGACCAACGCAGAACGCCTCGAAAATAGTCGCGCCGCCGCTCGATCTCCCGCCGGCAAAACTCGAGACCGGCGCTGAGACCCGTGTCTCCGGGGACCGCCCCGGACCACTTTCCCCGGTTCAGGAAATACAGCCCGGCGAGGCTCCAGGCGAGCGCGAACCCGAATAGCGGTTGCAGCACTTGCGGCAGCGCTGGGAATTCTTTTAAATAAAAGGCGGAGAAGGTCGCAACAACCAGCGGTGCGGCCAGGGTCCCCAGCAACTGCCGGCGCGTCTTTCTGCGAAGCTCCAGCGCCTTCTGCCGAATCTTTTCAATTGTCATAGTTGACGTCTCCGCCGGTTGGTTTTGCCAGATCGTTTTTGGGTCGTCGCCGGGCAAATCATTCCCCATGTTTTCCCCCTTCGTGAAACCGCTTTGCCAGGACGTTCTTAATCCGGTGAATCCTCATGGCGACGTTCGCGGGCGACAATCCCGTGATTTCTCCAATGGAAGCCGCGTCCATGTCTTCGAGGTAAGAGACAATGACCTGGCGGTCGAGCGGCTTGAGCCGCTGAATCAACGCCGACAGCCGGTCCAGATTTATGCGTTGGTTCGCGGCGGACGGCCCCTCCGCTTTGTCCGGGAGCGTTTCGAGTTCTTCCAGACTCACAAGCGTCGAGAAGATCCGCCTTTCACGCATGACATAAGAAACGGCCGCATGGTGAGCGACGCGATAGATCCAGGTCCGCGGGGAACAGCGGGCGTCGTACCGCTGGAAACTCCGCCACAATTGAAAATGAATGTCCTGGCTCAGGTCGCGGCGCTTCTCCGGGTCAGCCTCGTAGGCGTTCGCGAGCCGTTCGAGGGAAGAGCCGTATTTATCCACCGCGTCTCTGTACAAGTCATCCTGGCGCGCGTGTACGTTCGAGATGGACTCCATTCCTCCCACACCTAAGGTAGTCGTTGGAAACGGAAGTTTCTAACAGATTTGTCCTTTTAAACTGGCGCACTACCCAGCCGCTGGATTATTTGCCATGTGCGGTTTCCCGGATCAGACGCATGCGCTCCGTCTGCGTCCACTGAAAGATTGCATCCCGGTCGGCCTGGGAGAGCCTCGCGCTGCGATGAATTACGGTGTAGAGCGCGAGGGGCATGTCGCCATCCTTCACTTGATTCGCGATTTCCGACAAACATCTTTCACGGCGCACAAGCGTGTATTCGTTCCAGCGCGACAAATTCAGATGCTCCCGGCCTTGCGCGACATCCCTGTTGATGAGCCACGCGATGGGTGCGACGAAGCTGTACCAGGGATAGCCGGTGGCGTTCGAATGGCAGTCGCGGCACGATCGCTCGAGCGTGGCGGCTACACGCGCGGGGATTTGCGCGCCGGTAAGGAGCGGCGCGTCCGCATTTTCCGGGCGGCGCGGGCGGCTGACAACCGATGCGGCGATCAGGACCGCAAGCAGCGCAAGCGCAAATAGCGTGGCGCGCAAACCCGTCAAACCGTCATGACATTCTTGACCACTTCACCGGTTGAAACGCCGACCACGGCCGGCCTTTGTCGATGTCGATTACGCACCGCGCCGGCGCCGGACTTGCGCCCGCGGCGGCGCCGGGGGTTTGCGCGCACGGCCTGAAATTCAGGATTTTCAATTGAGTATCCCGATGGTGCTCAGTATACATCGAAGCACCGCTCGACAAAGTCGTCGGCGCCGAACCAGGCTCCGAACTCTGTGGAGCCGGTCAACGCGCGCCAGGCTCGTTTCCGCGGCGCGCGTGTCAGCGCCCATTGTTGTGCGGGTTAGCGAACTTCGGCGTATACCTTCAGCAACTCCCGCAAATCGGCTGCATCCTGCGGGCGGCAGCTTGTCAGCGGCGGCCGCACCGGGCCCGCCGGCATTCCGAGCATCTCCATCGCCGCTTTCATCACGGTGACTTCGTAGCCGCGCATCCGCTCACGCAACGCATACAACGGGTGGACGTAGCGTTCCATCA
>JBDTAT010000682.1:0-7582 GCA_039924505.1 Bryobacteraceae bacterium | reverse complement strand
GGCGCTGAATCGCCGGCGCATCCTTCGCGAGTATCCCCTCCACCTGGGCCGCTCCGGATTTTTGTTTCGACGCAGCGTCTGAAATGTTCGATGGCGTGGGGAGATCCGGGGTCCTCTGTTGTGATTGACTATCGGCGCCCGACTGGTTCCCGCCAGCGCCCGGCTGGGCTGCGCGCGTTGCCAGACCTTGACTTGCAATGGGTAACATCGCCGGGCGTTCCGCCACGGAGCCTGACGGCTGAGCGGCTTCCGGCGCTGGCTGCGACGATTTCGCGTCTGGAGTGAGGCGGGCCACAAATGCCAGCTCAGGCGCCAGTTGTATTGCCCCATCCGAGTTGGAGCCGGCATTTGGCGGAGCTGCGATGGCAGATGGCGGTGCGCCGGCCGCCGGCGGCGATGGCACGGCCGTACGGGCTGGCGCGGGCGCCGGAGTGGTTCCCGCCACAAGCGCCCGTTCCGCTTTCGCGCCCAAATTGTCCGCCTGCGTTCCGTACGCCGCATTCGGATCCGCTAGCGTCCCGCCGGGAAGAGAGAAGGTGAAGAGCGGGACGCCGGCCGGTGGCTGCGGCTGCGGCCCAGCCAGCGCGAGCGCCAGACCGCCATCGCTGCCGGCTGGTTGATCTACACCGTCGCCCTTTTTTTTCCGAGTGGCCGAACCGTCAGTCCCTCTGTTGCTTGCCGCGAGATTCTTGGCACTCTGGAAGATCGGAAGGGGCCCGGCAGGCGGCTGCTGTGGACCAATCTGGAAGTCTGCTAATAAGAGGTCAAGAAGGTTGGGAAATCCGGCCGCGTTACCCGTCCCCGTGACAAGCGGGTTGCTGGGTGCAGCACTCGGCCCCGCGGCGGCAACGAAATGGTCTACTCCCATCGGCGACAAGTTGGAAACATTGGCAACGTCCACGGCAACCGGCAAAGCACGTCTGCGGCCATTCGCGGATTCTCATTTTTCAACTATTTGAACATTCTGCCGCGGCACCAAATTGGCACGCATCCCGAAACGGCACATTCCCGTCACCGCATTCTTGATTCAACTCCGGCGAATCGCCTGAAATTGCATTCTATTCAGGCCCAATCCGCTCCGGCGCTCAAATTGCATGTCATCTTGCGGAAGGTCTTTAGCGATGGATTCCATGATGATCGCGGCAGCGGGCGGAATGAAAGCGCGAATGGAGTCGCTTGACATGCTCGCCAACAACGTTGCCAATTCCGGAACCGCGGGCTTCAAGTCCGACCGCGAGTTCTATAACTTGTACACGTCCCCCGACGCCGCTGCCGCAGCAGCCGACGGCATGCACCCGGACCCCTCGACGCTGCCGGTCATCGAACGCCAGTGGACCGATTTCTCGCAGGGAACCCTGGTGCCCACCGGCAACCCCCTCGACATCGCGCTTTCCGGGCCGGGCTTCTTCGTCGCGAAGTCGCCGTCCGGGCCTCTCTACACAAGAAACGGCAATTTCCGTCTTTCCAAGGATGGGCAACTCGAAACACAACAAGGCTACGCCATCGAAGACGATAAAGGCCAGCCGATTCAAGTTGACCCGGCACTGCCCGTTGACATCTCTTCCGACGGCGCCGTGCGGCAACAAGGCCAGGATGTCGCACAGATGGCCATCATGGATTTCACCAAGCCGGCCGCGCTGGGGAAACGTGATGGCACCTATTTCCAAATGGACAATACGAAACTCACGGCCAGTCCCGCTACCAATGTGCAACTCCATCAATCCACTCTTGAAAATTCCAATGTGCCGACGGCCGAATCCGCCGTTCGCCTGGTGGGCGTCCTGCGCCAGTTTGAAATGCTCCAACGCGCGATGTCCGTCGGGACGCAGATGAACCGCAGCATCGAACAAATCGCGAAGGTGGGTCCATAGCCGTAACAGGCCGCCGCGCGAGTGATAGAAAACGATAACGAGGTGAACCGTGATTCGAGCTTTATTTAGCGCTGGCAGCGGTATGAACGCCCAGCAGATGAACATCGACAACATTGCCAATAATCTTGCCAATGCCAACACGGTTGGCTTCAAGATGCGGCGCACGCAGTTTCAAGATCTGATTTACCAGAACTACATTCAACCTGGCGCGGCGGCCGGTTCTCAAACCGTCGTTCCTAGCGGGTTGCAGCTTGGCCTCGGAACGCGTCCGGTGGCGAACGAAGTGATCTTTACGCAGGGCAGCTTTCAAGAGACCGACAATCCGCTGGATGTTGTCGTTCAAGGAAAGGGATTTTTTCAGATCCGTCTGCCTTCCGGCGAACTAGCCTACACCCGGTCGGGCGAGTTCCAGCTCGATCGCGACGGCAACCTCGTCACTAGCGACGGCAATCCGGTGCAGCCTCAAATCACGCTGCCGCCGCAATCGCAAAGCATCACGATTGCCACGGACGGCACAGTAAGTTTCACCCAGCCGGGCCAGACCACCGCACAGGTCGCCGGCCAGATCCAGCTCGCGAACTTCGCCAATCCGGCCGGCTTGAATAGCCTCGGAAATGGTCTATTCACTCCGACCGACGCGAGCGGAGATCCAACCGTTGCCAACCCGGGCGGCCAGGAGGGCCTAGGCACGCTGATGCAGGGTTACGTCGAACAATCCAACGTCAGCGTCGTCGAAGAGTTCATCAACATGATCGTCAGCCAGCGAGCCTACGAAGCGAATTCGAAGGTGGTGAAAGCCGCCGACGAGATGTATCAAGACGTGAATAATCTCACCCAATGAAACGGATTTCAATGCTTTTGCTCATGGCCACGCCGTGGCTGGCCGCCGCCTGTCAACCCGTCGATGGCGACCGCATCCTCGGCCGCGATCTGGCTGCCGCCAATCCGGCCTTTTCCGTTATCGCTCCGGAGCAAACCATCGGTTTCGCGCCCGCCCCAGGACGCCGGCGCATTTTCGGTTCACAGGAATTGGCGCGCCTGGCGCACCGGTATCCGGGCGCCGGAAGTTCATTCGCTCCAGTATGTTTCGAACGCGTCACCCAGCCCCTGACGGCAGAACGCTTAGTGGCCGCACTCAAAAAAGCGGTAGATCTGCCGGACGTTGAGATTCACGTTCTCGACTTTAGCCGCTATCCGCTTCCGCCCGGTGAATTGGCGTTCAGCCGTTCTTCGCTGCCGGCCGCTCCGCCGTCGAACCCGGACGCAGGCATTACATGGCGCGGGCAACTCACCGCGGCCGGACATCATAGCGTTCCCATTTGGGTGACTGCGCAAATCCTCGTCGAGCGCCAGTGGATCGAGGCCGCAGCCGACATCCCGGCCGGCAAACCAATCGCCGCCGGCCAACTCCTCACGAAGACCGGAAAGCAGTTCCCCTTCGCGGCTTCTCCGCTTTCCGCGATTGCGGACGTGACGGGACGAACGTCTCAGCGCGCTATTCGCACGGGCCAGATCATCTTCCCGGCAATGCTCGGCGACACCGATGCCGTCGAACGCGGGGATGCGGTCGCCGTCCATGTGTCCAGCGGGGGCGCCCAATTGCAGTTCGAAGCGCGCGCGGAGTCCTCGGGCCACCGCGGCGAGATCGTCGCGGTTCGCAATCCCCTCAACGGACGGCCATTCCCGGCCGTCGTCCAAAGCAAAGGAAAGGTGCTCGTAAATCCATATGCTGCACAACTGGACAGCAAGAATCCTATGGCTGGCCCTCGCTCTCGCGACACCCGCGATGCCATGCGCGGCCGGGATCAATCCATTCAATAGTAAGAAGAAAACGGCGCCCGAACCGTCCGCCATCGATCGATACATTCGCGACGCCGAGGGACGCGGCGCCGCGGACAGCACGCTGGCCGCTTCGCCCGGCTCTCTCTATTCATCCAACGCCATATTCGCAAATTTGGCGCGCGATCTCCGCGCCAGCCAACTCGACGACATCGTCACCATCATCGTCGCCGATCAGGCTTCCGCCGTAGCCACCGGCGCTACTAACACATCCCGCAAGTCGAGTTCGAAGACGTCGATTACCGCCTTCGCCGGCCTTACTCGCGCGAAGGGACCACTCGCGAACCTCACGAACCTCGCTGGTGATCAACAGTTACAGGGCCAGGGCACTACGAGCCGCCAGACTACCCTCAGCACAACCGTATCGGCGCGCGTGACCAACGTTCTGCCGAACGGAAACCTGGTCGTCGAAGCACTGAAGAACATATCAGTTAACTCGGAACATCAGACCGTACGGGTGCGCGGCGTGATCCGGCCGGTGGACCTTAATCCCGATAACAGCATCGCCTCGAATAAGGTGGCCGATCTTGAAGTGCAGGTGAATGGCAAGGGCGTAGTCAATGACTCCGTCCGCCGGCCGTTCGTCCTCTATCGCATCCTGCTGGGTTTGTTGCCGTTCTAGAACAGGCCTATGCGAAATACTCTTGTCAGTCTATGCTTACTTGTACTCGCCGTATCCGACGCTCCGGCCGCGATGCGCCTTAAGGATCTCGTGTCAGTTGAGGGTGTCCGTGACAACCAGTTGGTCGGTTATGGCGTCATCGCCGGTCTCGCTGGAACCGGCGACAAGCCGCAAACCTTTTTCTCCAACCAGAGTCTCACCAACATCCTGACGCGTCTGGGCGTTACCGTTCCGCCGGCGTCGATCCTGGTGCGCAACATGGCGGCTGTCATGGTGACGGCCGATCTTCCGCCGTTCGCGCAGCCGGGCACCCACATCGACGTCACCGCCGCAGCTGTCGGCGACTCGTCCAATCTGCGTGGCGGACTGCTATTGCTCACGCCGCTAAAAGGCGCCGATGGGCAGGTGTATGCGGTGGCACAAGGTCCGGTGGTCACAGGCGCGTTTGTTGCCGGCCGCGGCGGCAACACCCAGACCGTCAATCATCCGACGGTCGGGCGCGTGCCGGAAGGCGCCATTGTCGAGCGGACGGCGCCCTCTATTGCCCCCACCGCGCATCTCCGGCTGCAGCTCCGCCAAGCCGATTTCATCACCGCCGCCCGAATCGTTGCCGTTCTGAATAAAAATTTCGGCGGCGGCAGCGTCGCACACGCCGAGAACTCCGCCCTCGTTACCGTCACCGCGCCCGCTTCATACGCGTCCCGGCCCGTCGAGTTCCTGGCGGCCATCGAGAATCTTTCCGTCGATCCCGACCGGTCGGCCAAAGTCGTCGTCAATGAGCGCACCGGGACCATCGTGATGGGGAGGGATGTCAAAATCTCGCCGGTCTCCATCATGCAGGGCGGCCTCACCGTGGAAATTCAGACCACCTATTCCGTATCGCAACCTGCGCCACTCTCCCAGGGACAGACTGCCGTTACACCTGAGGTAACGGTCGGCGTGAAGGAGGACAAAGCCCGAAATGTGGTCCTGAAAGAGGGCGCCAGCGTCGAAGACCTCGTGCGCGCTCTCATCGCCATCGGATCGACGCCTCGCGACATCATTGCAATCCTGCAGAATCTGCGCGTTGCAGGTGCGCTCGAAGCTGAATTGGAGGTAATCTAGCGATGCCGGATGGTCTCTCATCGGCGGCGCTCTCGGCCGATGTCTTCAGTTCGCCCGCGATGGTCCATTCGGCGGCCGGCCGCAAGGCGGATACTCCGGAACACATCCGGCAAGCCGCCTCACAATTCGAGGCCCTCATGATCGGCCAAATGTTACAGTCTGTCCGCGAAGCGGGATCCGGCGACTTCACGGGGACCTCGGATGACCAATCCGGGTCGTCGCTTCTCGAAATGGCGGAACAGCAGTTTGCGCAGGCGCTATCCGCCCGCGGGGGGCTGGGCTTAGCTAAGATGGTGACGGATGGCTTGACCGCCAAACGCTAGAGAATACGTGAAGCGCCTCGGCATGTCGAAGAAGCGATTCAAGGAATGCGCTTGGCTGCCGATCAGAAGGGAAGAAGAGAAAGATGCGAGTGAATAACGCCGGCACTGATATTAACAGCCAAATCGCAGCTCAAGGTCCCGCCAAAGACGCCGCGATAAAGGATGCCGCCAAGGTCAACCACGCCTTGGCGAAATCATCCGATCCGTCAATTCCCTCGGAAAAATCCGACCAAATTCAGTTGTCGCACTTATCGCAAGCCGTGACCACTCCCAGCGAAACGCGTCTGGAACAACTCCGCGCGGCAGTCGCTAACGGCTCCTTCTCCGTTTCCGCGGCAAAGATCAGCTCCAGCATCGTCACCGAGCACATCCTCAATTCAGCCCATACGAATCCTGGATCTGGCGACAAGTCCTGAAATCGCTTGGAAAGTGGCCCCAGAAAGTGAATGGGGCGGTCCATTGCAGACCGCCCCGACACTGGGCAAAAGAGAATTTAGGTCAGCTCAAATATTCTGACCGAGGTTCGGAGGACCTTCTCTGTATTTGACTACTTAGTGCTTCCAGGCGGAAGTTTCTCTCACCTATTTGAAGTTTCTCTCACTTAATTAGGGTCTCCGCTCCCGGCGACGGCCGGCACGAGTAGATCTCCGGATCGATCCCGAACCGATTTTGGTACAACGGGCGGATGCTGGAGGCGAACTCCGGCGCGATCTCCTCGCTAACCAGATTCACCGTACACCCGCCAAACCCGCCACCCGTCATGCGCGCTCCAAAAACACCGGGAAGCGATTGCGCCGCATCGACCAGGAAATCCAGCTCCGCGCAGCTTACTTCGTAGTCTATTTGCAAGCTTCGGTGCGATTCCGCCATCAGCCGGCCCATCGTTACCAGATCCGCGCGCCCGGCTGCCTCCACAAATTCGCCGACCCGCCGGTTTTCGGTGACAACGTGCCGCGCGCGCCGCAATGCCGGTTCCGGAATGCCGCCATCCAGCATCGCCGGCGTCGCCTCGCGCAGGCTCGCCACGCCAGGCCATTTCCGCCGCAACGCGTTCACGGCCGCCGCGCACTCGGCGACGCGCTGGCGGTACGCGGAGGCGCCCAGTTCGTGCTTCACCATCGAGTTCACCGCCAAAAAAGTGGCCTGCGGCGGCAACTGGACCACCGCGTGTTCCAGACTGCGGCAGTCCAACCGGATCGCCGCGTCCTTCTGTCCAAACACCGATACAAACTGGTCCATCAGGCCCGACGGTAATCCGACGAATCCATTCTCGGCCCGGTGGCACAGCCGCGCCAACTCCAGCGGATCTAGCCTTCGTTCGCCTGCCAGCGCGAGGGCCGAGGAAACTTCGAGCGCCGCCGAGGAGCTCAGGCCCGATCCGGCCGGAACGGTGCTGTGAATCAGCACATTTCGACCTTCAACCGGAATCCCCAGACGCAGTAATTCCTGCGCCACCCCGACCACATAGTCCGTCCAGTGGCGCTGCGGCTGAAGCGCCGCGATCGCCTCCACCGGCCACTCCGCACCCTGCTCAAGTTCCTCGGAGTACACGCGCAAGCGCCGATCGCCACTGGGCGCGGACGCCGTGTAGCACGCCAGTTCGATGGCCACCGGCAACACAAATCCCAGGTTGTAATCCGTGTGTTCGCCAATCAGGTTCACGCGCCCGGGCGCCCGGCTGACGCGCGGCGGCGCAGTCGCCGGATACCGCTCCCGGAACCGCGCTACGAGCGACGCCGCTTCCCCAGCCACAACATCACCCCGCCAAAAATCAACATGCTCGATCCGGCATGAAATGGCGACTGAGCCGGACGCCGCTCATG
>JBDTAT010000681.1:0-3437 GCA_039924505.1 Bryobacteraceae bacterium | reverse complement strand
CGCAAATTGTAGCAATTCCGGAGCACCGGAGCGACCGCACCCTTGCACTATTGGGCGGCGCCCACCGGTTGCGGCGTTGGGATGCGCGCGGGCCGCAGCCATGCGGAGATGCGCTCCATGTAGAGATAGATTACGGGGGTGATGTAGAGCGTTAGCAATTGCGAGACAATCAAGCCGCCGACTACCGCGAGGCCTAACGGCTGCCGCGCGTCCGCGCCTTCCCCTATTCCCAACGCGATCGGCAGAGTGCCCAGCAGCGCCGCCACGGTCGTCATCATGATGGGACGGAATCGCAGCATGCAGCCCGAATAGATCGCGTCGTGCGGGTTCTTGCCTTCCAGGCGCTGCGCTTCCAAGGCGAAATCGATCATCATGATGGCGTTCTTCTTCACCACGCCGAACAGCATGATGATGCCGACGAACGCGTAGAGATCCAGCTCCTTGTGGAACAGTTTCAACGTGAGGAGCGCGCCGAACACCGCGGACGGCAGACCCGAAAGAATCGTGAGCGGGTGAATGAAGCTCTCATACAAAATTCCCAGCACAATGTAGATCACCAGGATCGCGACGATCAGCAAAATCGAAAGACCCTGAAACGACCTCTGAAATTCCTTCACGGTGCCCTGGAATTGCACGCTGATCGTCGCCGGCATCCGCATCTCGCGGATCATATTGTTCACCTGATCCGCCGCTACGCCGAGCGAAAAGCCGGGTTTCAGATTGAAGGAAATGGTCACCGCCGGAAGCTGACCGAAGTGGTTGATGTTCAGGGCTCCCACGGTGCGCTGCACGCTGACCACCGAGTCGAGGGGAATCAGCGGCCCTTGCGACGACCGGATGTACAGCTTCGACAGCGCCTCCGGCGTGCGCTGATATTGCGGCTCCACTTCCGCAATCACGGCATACTGAGTCGCGGGAGCGTAAATCGTAGAAACCTGCCGCGCACCATACGCCGTGTACAGCGCGTCTTCGATTTGCTGCGGCGTAACACCGACCGCCTGCGCGCGGTCGCGGTCGATGTTCACCTTCAACTGCGGGCTGGCGATCTGCAGATCGCTATTGACGTCCAGAAACCCCGGCAGCTCGCGCATCTTTTCCAGCAGCTTCGGCACCCACGCGTAAATCTCGCTCAGGTTCGTGCTCTGAAGCGTCATCTGATAGATGCTGGTGGTCACCTGTCCGCTAATGGTGATCGGCGGCGGATTTTGCAGGAACACCAACACGCCGGGTATCGCGCCCAGCTTCGGGCGCAATTCCGCGATGGTCTGATCCACCGAAAGCGCACGGTCCTTGCGCGGCTTCATGCTCATGAAAATGAAACCTTGATTCGAGTCGCCGACAAATGCGCCTTCGCCGCGCACGTTCGGATCCTGCGCGACCACACCCACGACTGCGCGCAGATGCTTCGCCATCGATTCGAACGAAATATCCTGGCCCGCCAGCGCGGCGCCGAAAATAAATCCGCTGTCCTGGCTCGGAATGAAGCCGGTGGGCATTGTGAAAAATAAATAGAGCGTTCCGCCCAGCAGCGCGAATGCGAACAGCACGGTCGCGAACTGATGGCGCAGCGTCGTCTTCAAAGTGGAATCGTAAGCGCGCGCCACTCCGTTGAACCCCGCCTCCAGCGCGCCGTACACGCGCCCGTGCCGCGCGTCGTGGTTATAGCGTAGAAAGCGGCTGCCTAACATCGGGGTAAAGCTGAGCGAGACGAATCCGGAAATCAGGATCGCCACCGTGATGGTCACGGAGAACTCATGCAGCAGCCGGCCTACGATGCCGCCCATGAACAGCACCGGGATGAACACCGCGACCAGCGAAATGGTCATTGAAATAATCGTGAACCCGATCTCGCGCGAAGCCAGCAGCGCGGCTTCCATGCGGGGGTGGCCCATCTCCATGTAGCGCACGATGTTTTCGAGCATTACCACCGCATCGTCCACTACAAACCCCACCGAAAGCGTTAGCGCCATCAGCGACAGATTGTTCAAACTGTAGCCGAGCAGATACATTACCGCGAACGTCCCGACGATCGACAACGGAACCGCGGCCCCTGGAATCAGCGTCGCTGAAAGATTCCGCAGGAATAAAAAGATGACCATCACGACCAGGCAGACGGTCAGCACCAGCGTGAACTTTACATCGTTAATGGAGTGGCGGATGGAGTCCGACGCGTCGAAGGCGACGGTAAGCTTCACCGACGGCGGAATCTCGCTGCGGAATTCCGGCAGCAGTTTCTTGACGTTCTCCACCACCTCGACAGTGTTGGTCCCCGGCTGCCGTTGGATAGCCAGAACCACCCCGCGCTCGCCGTTAAACCAGGCGATAGATTTATCCGTTTCCACGCTATCCAGCACGCGCCCCAACTGTTGCAACCGCACCGGCATGCCGTTGCGCCACGCGACGATGACGGGGCGGTACTGCGCGGCGTCGGTTAGCTGCCCGCTCGATTCCACCGTGAACGATTGCTTTTCGCCGTACAGTTTTCCGGTCGGCAGGTTCACGTTGCTCTGCGCAACCGCGCGCTGCACTTCGTCGATGCCGATGTTCCGCGCCACCAGTTCGTCGGGGTTCAACTGAATGCGAACGGCGTATTTCTGCGCGCCGAACACAGAGACGCTGGCGACGCCGCTTGACATGGAGATGCGCTGCGCCAGCAAGGTCTCGGCGTACTCGTCCACGGTATAGAGCGGCAAAGTGGAAGAGGTCAGCGCCAGATACAGCACGGGCTGCTCGGCGGGGTTCACCTTCACGTAGGAGGGCGGGCGCGGCATGCTGGCCGGCAATTGTCCTCCGGCCTTCGCAATTGCCGCTTGAATGTCCTGCGCGGCCGCGTCGATGTTACGTTCCAACACGAACTGCACGGTAATGGTGGTGATGCCCTGGGAGTTCGTGGAGCTCATCGACTGAATACCGGCGATGGTGGCGAACGTGCGTTCGAGCGGTGTCGCCACGGATGACGCCATCGTCTCCGGACTTGCTCCCGGCAGCGCCGCCGTCACCTGGATGGTCGGATAATCGACGCTCGGCAAGGCGGCCACCGGAAGCGCGCGATAGCCCACAATTCCGAACAAGATGATGGCGAAGGTGACCAGCGCGGTCATTATCGGCCGTTCGATGAAGATGCGCGAGAGGTTCATGCAATCTAAAGCGTCTGCGAGTCGATCTTCGATGCCGGAACGGGACGGATGTGCGCGCCCGGATACAGGCGCAACTGGCCATCGATGACCACGGTTTCGCCGGCCGCAATTCCCTTTTCGATAATTGTCTTGCGCCCCACCGATTGCCCCACCGTCACATCCCGGGGAACGACGGTTTTGCCGGCGTTTACTACGTAAACAAACTGGCCGCGCTGGCCGGCCTGAACCGCCTCCGAGGGAACCACAACCGCATCGCGCTGGGTGCCGAGCGTCAGCACGACGTTGACAAACTGGCCCGGC
>JBDTAT010000680.1:0-3921 GCA_039924505.1 Bryobacteraceae bacterium | reverse complement strand
ACCGCCGACGTTCCGGCGTCCCAATGGCAAAACAAGAATGAGTTATCTCTGTCGCCTATCGCCATACCGGCCTTCTATTGGGGCTGGTGGCGTCGTTGGTGCCGCAATTTCACCGTCCGAGGCCGCGTTCTGTGCGCCAATGGCAGCCCCGTGCCCGGCGCGGTGGTCTGCGCCTATGACGTGGACTGGTGGTGGTGGTGGATCAGCGAAGATCAGGTCGGTTGCGCTACCACCGACGCAACCGGATCGTTCGAAATCAATTTCCGCTGGTGCTGCGGCTGGTGGCCATGGTGGTGGTGGTCCCGTCGCTATTGGCAGCTGGAACCGAATCTCGCCGAGCGCATTCTGAACGTAATGCATCGTTCCCCGGCGTTGGCCGAACTGCCGGTTCCCACTCCCAAGCCGGATCTGTCGATTTTCACCGGCCTTGCTGGACGCCAAGCCTCGCCCATCGCCACACGGGCCGCGGCCCAGCTTCTGCCAGCCGTTCGCCAGAGTGGCGTTGCGGCGCCCATCGATCCGGGCAGCCTTGCCGGGCTACGCGACAAGATCGCGCCGCGGCTTCCGGCCGCCGCCGAACTCGAGAAATTGCATCTGTGGCCCTGGTTCCCCTGGGAGCCCTGGCTCGACTGCAACCCCGATCTGATTTTCCGCGTCACGCAAAACTGCGGAGGCGTGGAGTCGGTGATCGTGCAGGAGAACGTGTTCAACGTTCGCGAGGACGTTCCCACGACTCTCGACGTCACTCTGGTGGCGAACGATTGCGCTTGCTGCGTCCAACAGCCGCGACCCGATCCACAAGGCGATTGCGCGTTGCTCTTCGGCGTTTGCAGCGAGACGAACCCCGCCGACCAGACCATCAACATTGGAGGCAATTTCGGCGCGCCGCCCGTTCCGGCGGGATATCAAAATCCGGGCGGTCCGGGCGCGACCGGCGACCGGCCGTATGCGGGGACGGTCAGCATCTTCGGCCAGTTTGGCCTCGGCGCTACCGTCGATTATTACGAATTCGAGTACTCGGGCGACAACGGCGCGACCTGGAACGCGCTGCCCCCGGGCGCAAGCGCCGCGCCGGCGCGCCTGTATTTCGGTCCTCCGCTCTTCGCCGAGCCGATCTTTCCGCCGGTTCGCGCGACGCCCCCTACCTTCGCGCCGATCAACGGCCGCCGCGTATGCGAATCCCGGACGCACTTCGAGGCGGCCCACGGCGCGGGTACCTGGGGTCTGACGCATTTCTGGACCTCGGATTGGAGCGAGCTCGCGTACTGGATCACCTCGCCTACCACGTTCAGCGATGGAACCTACCGGCTCCGGGCGAGAACCTGGACGGCGGCCAATCTGGCGGCGTATGTTGCCGGGGACGATCCAACGCCGCTATCTACGATTCTTTCGATATGCGACACGAAGCCCAAGGTAGACAATTTCCTGGTGCTCACAATCGATAACCGGCTTGATCCCGACCCGTCGCACCCGACGGCGAATCACGCCTGCGGGGCCGGCACCGTACACGAATGCACCCGCGAACCGGACACGCACTTCATTTCGGTAAAGCTGGTGCAGGGCGGTCTTCCGGATATCGACCTGAAGGCGTGCTCCATCCGGGCCATGCGTCCGAACGACAACCTCCAGGTCGATTTCTTCGTACACGATCCGGACGGTCACCTCGCCGTTTACGAACTTTACGCGACTTACGGCGATAGCTTACGGTCGGAGGTCCTGGCCCATGCCGTACCGGGCGTCTCGCTGCTCGGAGGCGCGCCGTACGCGGCGGTTCCCACGCCGTTGGTGATCCCTTCGGCCGGATCGCAGGTCGGTCCCGATTATGGGCTGGCTCGCGCCCAGGGAGCGGTCGCCCCAATCTGGACGGCTGGCACTGTTCGGCTGACGGTTCCAGCGGCGCTCGTTTTCCCGGAGCCCTGCTGCTATCAGTTGGTGCTGGCCGGGTACAAGCGCACGTTGACCTGCGGCGACGAGGGCTTTATTCACTCGAACCTCAGCGAGTATAGCTTCATGATTACTTTCTGAGGCACGTTCTGAAGCGGGAGCGGGAAGCTCAGGCAGCCTGCTGGAGCTTCCCGCCATTTGCGATATGAAATTCTACTGGCTTGCTCTGGGAATATTGGGCGTTTGGCGAATCACCCATCTGCTTCATGCCGAGGACGGCCCTTGGGAGATTCTGGCGCGCATGCGTCGCGCGGCGGGAAGAGGCTTCTGGGCCTGCCTGTTGGATTGTTTTTACTGTTTGAGCCTATGGATCGCGATTCCGTTCGCGTATTGCATCGGAGCCGGTTGGAAAGAGAGATTGCTGCTATGGCCGGCGCTATCCGGAGCGGCGATTCTGCTGGAGCGCGCGAATACGCGGCCCGGAGCCATTTTTCACGAGGAGGAACGATAAAATGCCCTGTTGCGGCAAAGCGAGAGAACAGATACGGTTGCAGACGGCGTCCGGGCCGCCCATGCGACAAGCGCCGAGGCGCGCGCGTGCCTACTACACGACGGTATCTTTCGAATACACCGGCCAGACATCCCTGACCGTAATCAGCCCGAAAACGGGGCGCCGGTATCAATTCGCCACCCCGGGAGCGAAGATCGAGATCGATCCGCGAGATCGGCCACTGCTGGCGGAAATTCCGAACCTGCGGCAGATTCCAGGCCAGTAGTGAATTGCTTACAAGAGCAAGACTGTCGCTTCGGGAGGGCCATTCCTCCTGATTTCGAGGATGAGCACATGTGCAGACCGGACCTGATTCGAGAGATGAATCCAAAATGTCTTCCGAGGTGTCCCGGCTGTTGAGGGTTCGCTGAATCGAGCAGCCCGTGCGGATAGGACACATCCACTTCGCAGGTCGGAATATACGCCAATCTTCTCGCGCTTCCACAAAAGCACGCGGGTGCCGGGGAAAGTGCCACAGGCGACGTTCATATTGCGAAGCGCCGGCGTAAGCCTTCTCCGAGAGCCGGTGCAGTTGAAACTGGCTGGCCGCAAGGGTACGGACGTCATATAGAAACTCCACCGCGTTCTCCTGAAAAGCGCGAGACGGGGTGGCGTTCGGAAACTGCTGCAGCATGAAGCCGACCAGCGGATCGGACGAACCGTCCAGCAGACCGATGGAGAGCACGTCGGGGCAAAGTTGCGGATCCACGGCTTCGCGCCGGGGCAGGCGCACGGCGCGGCTGAAAAGATTCGCGAGCGAGTGGAACCCATTCCACCGGAGCTTCCTTCCCGGCGCATTCCCGAACCGCGTCCATGGCTTCGGCGAGCGCAAATTCGCCGGCGATCCGGCGCGCCGCTTTGATGAGACTTTCGGCCGTCCGTGCCGCGGCCGGCCCGCTCAGAGCGGCGGCGAGCGATTCTCCTCGATCGACGCGAAACGCATGCAGCACGACCTCGTCGAAAGCGGCCGCGCCTATCTGGGCGACGCGGCGATCGAGCAACGCACGTGCGAGTCGGCGGCCCGCCGAGGCGAACGCAACCGGGCCGCAGTTCGATGAAAAACTCTTCGCGAAGGGAGCCGATTTGATTGTCCAATTCCCATTCGGTTTCGGCCGGGCTCCAGCCTGCCCGTGGCCTCCTGGCGATAGACGCCGTCGAACACACGGCCGCGCGCCGTCGCCGTGGAATCGCCCGCAAAGGACATCGCCAGTTCGGGCCGTCCGGACGACACGGCGTACTCGATATCCAAATCGAGCGCATGACCCAGCGCCGATTTGTGCCGTTCCTGGCCATCCCGCGGACGGTAATGGCCGGCGATCACGACGGCGATGGCGGCATCGTCGCAACCTAAGGCGAGCGTTCTTTCATTCATCAGTCGTGAAACTAAGCGGGGTGATGACCGCGAGGAAATAGAACAAGGGTAAGCGGAACATCTCGGACAGCACGGTAGCACTTGCCTCGAATTCGCCTATCGGACGTTTGCTTTC
>JBDTAT010000679.1:0-5039 GCA_039924505.1 Bryobacteraceae bacterium | reverse complement strand
GGCGCGATTACCAGATCATCATGTGGCAATCCTACAGCGGCCCGGATTTCGCCAAGTTGAAAGCCTTCGGGATTACCGGAGGCCAAGTCGGCGGCCGAACGGGAGAATTGCCGGAGAACCTGATTTCAAATAATCTGCGGTGGTACGTGGAGGGCACCGGCAATCTGTTCTACTCCGAATATCATCGCTATCGCCCGGACCGCATCCAGCAATGGTCGTGGCTGCAGGCCAAGGAACTTTACCGCAAAGATCCTTCGAGCAAGGAAGCGTTCAAGCGCTATCCAAGTTTTTCCGATCCGGCATGGCTCGAAAATACGCGCGAACTGTTTGCGCGAGTTGCGCGCCAGCACGCGCCGTACCGTCCGTTTTTCTATAGCCTGGCGGATGAGAGTGGCATCGCCGACCTGGCCTCGTTCTGGGATTTTGATTTTTCCGATTTCTCGCTGGCTGGAATGCGGGAATGGCTGCGGCAGCGTTATGGAACGCTGTCCGCGCTGAATGCGGAGTGGGACCGCCAGTTTCCCGATTGGAACGCGGTGACCCCGGATACGACCAGCGACGCGATGAAGCGCACCGACGGCAATTATTCCGCATGGGCCGACTTCAAGGAGTGGATGGACGTGGCTTACGCCCGCGCGCTGAAAGTGGGCGTGGATGCGGTGCACAGCGTGGACCCGGAGGCGCGCGTCAGCATGGGCGGCGCGCAAATGCCGGGGTGGGGCGGGTACGACTATTGGCGTCTGAGCCACGTCGTCGATGCGATGGAGCCGTACGATATTGGCGACAACATCGAGATGCTGCGCTCGTTCAACCCAAAAATTGCGGTGGTGACGACGGCGTTTGCCACGGGCCCGTGGGAAAAGCAGCGCGTCTGGTCTGAGTTGCTGCACGGCGGCCGGGGGCTGATTCTGTGGGACGATTCGCATGGCTTCCTCACCAAGGAAAGTGAAACGGGCGCGCGCGCCAAGGAAGTTTCCCCCTATTACAACGAGATCCGCGACGGCGTGGGTGCGCTCCTGATTAACAGCCAACGGCAGTCCGATCCGATTGCGATTCATTTCTCACAAGCCAGCCTGCGTATGGAGTGGATGCGGGAAAACCGGCCCAAAGGCAACGCGTGGTTGAACCGCACGTCGAGCACCGAGCGCCGCGACAACGAATTTTTCATGTTGCGCGAGTCCTACTGCCGGTTGCTCGAGGACCTGGGATTCCAGTACAAGTTTGTCGCGTCCGAACAGGTGGAGAATGGCGAACTGACGCGCGGCGGTTATCGGGCACTGATTCTGCCGCGCTCCAGCGCCCTGTCGGACGTTGAGGCGCGCGAGATGGAACGCTTCGCGACGCGCGGCGGCGTGCTGATTTCGGACGGCGAGGCAGGCGCATACGATGAACACGGGCGTCGTCGCGCCGAACCCGCGCTCCACGACTTCGTTCACCCTACCGGTGACACACTCAATTACCACGCAAACCGGCTGATTCAGAAGGAAGGGCCGGTCTATGAGTGGATGGGCAACGCGCTGCATCAGGCGGGTTTGCAACCGGAATATCGGGTGGTGGACTTGCAAGCTCCGCGCACGGTGGGAGTGGAAACCCAAGTGTTTCGCAACGGCGGAGTGGTGATTCTAGGCCTGCTGTCGAATCCCGAATTGCGCGTGAATGAACTCGGTCCGCCGGAATTTCAGTCGAACGACCGCTTCGCCAAGCCGCGGCGCCTGCGCGTGACGCTACCCGCGGAGAGGTCCGTCTACGACATTCGCAAAGGTGTTTCGTTGGGCCGGAAAAAGGAACTGGAGGTTGTGCTGGATCCGTATGAACCGGTGCTGTTGGGACTGCTGCCCGATCCGGCCCCGGCGTTGGTGGTGACAGCGCCCGAAGGCGCGCGGCGCGGCGAGACCGCGAACGTAGGCATCCGGTTCGCGGGCGCGGCCGCTGCGGACACGAACGTCTTTCACGTCGAAGTGACCGATGGCGAGGGCCACCGGATGGGCGCGTACTCCGGCAACGTGATCGGCGGCGGCAACTCCGCGCGCAAGGCGATTCCGATTGCGGTGAGCGATGCGCCCGGCCACTGGCAGGTGACCGTGCGCGATGCGCTGAGCGGCCGGCAGCAATCGGTTGCGTTCGATGTGCTTTGAAAATCGGCGTTTTCCGCCGTTTTTCGTTGACACACTGATGGTTTCCGCCTACAATACCAGCTAATTTCACCCGGGCGCACAATCGTGCGCTTCGGGGTGCGGACGATTTCAGGAGGCCTTCTCATGCAACGAACGCTTACCGCGGCCGTAGCTGCTGTAGCTCTATTCCTGGCGCCGGCGGCGCTGGCGCAAAATGGCACGGGAGATGTGAAAGGCTCGGTGTACGACGCCTCGCACTCCGCGGTGCCCGATTCCACGGTCCGGCTGACCAGCCTCGATACCAATATCGTCCGGGATACGAAAGCGAACTCGGATGGCGCGTACTATTTCGGGGCGGTTCCCAATGGACGTTACAAGCTGGAAGTAGAGCGCACCGGTTTTAAGAAATGGTCGAGCGAGTTCGACCTGGCGGTGGGACAGACGGTGGCGATCGACGTTGGCCTCGAAGTAGGCAGCGTGCAGAACACCGTTGTCGTGAACGACGCGGCGCCGTTGATTGAGACCGAGGGAATGCAGATCTCCGATGTGAAGGACTCCAGCCGCATTCATCAGCTTCCGCTGAACGGGCGGCAGGTGTCGAACCTGTTCGCCTTGACGCCCGGCGTCGAAAACAGCGGCGGCTTCCGCGTGAACGGTCTGCACGTGGGCGCGACGGAAATGACGCTCGACGGCGTCTCCATCGTAAACCGCTTTTCGGGCAGCATCGCCAACACGCAGCCGGGCCTGGATACGATTCAGGAATTCCGGATTGAAACCAACGGTTCCAGCGCCCAATATTTGCAGCCGGCGACGATCACGCTGGTGAGTAAGAGTGGAACGAATCAGTTCCACGGCGATCTGTTCGAAGTGTTCCGCAACAACGCCGGCGGCTTGCGCGCGCGCGCCCGCCAGGACGGGAACACGTCGCAGAAATATATCCGCAACGAGTTTGGCGTGTCGGCCGGAGGTCCGCTGATGCTGCCGAAACTCTACGACGGCCGGAACAAGACCTTCTGGTTCTTCTCCTATGAAGGGCAGCGCGTGCGCCAGAACGCTTTCCAGCAGGATTATGTGCCAACGCAGGCCATGTGGAACGGCAATTTCGCCAACAGCGTGGACGTCGCGGGAAACCAGTCGATTATTTACGATCCGTTGACGACGAATGCCCAGGGCGTGCGGCAACCCTTCGCCGGTAACGTGATTCCGCAGAATCGCATCGCGCCAATTTACGCGAAAGTGCAGGCCGCGACGGCCCCCGCGAATCTTCCCGTCAGTCCGCTGATCGCGCCCAACGTGCAATTGTTTTATCCCAATGGAACCAACTACGATACATACACGGGAAAACTGGACCAGCACATCTCCGATAAGGACACTCTTTCGGCGCGCTTCACGGCCGGGGAAACCACCACCACTCAGACGGGCGGTTTGGGCACCGGATACGGCGCGGCGCTGCCCACCATTTCAAACGGCTTCGGCACCGGCCGCAACGACAATGCGTTTTATAACGCCACAATTAATGAGACGCATATTTTTTCGCCGTCGCTGCTGAACCAATTTATGTTCGCCGTGGACCGGCAGCCGAATTTTTCCGGCACGCTCGCCGATTTCACGAATTGGGACCAGCAGTTGGGGCTTCCCAATCCGTTCGGCGCGCTCGGCTGGCCCACGTTAACCACTAGTGAGAACTTCACCTGGGATTCGAACAATCATAAGAACCAGAATCTGACGGCGTTCGTCGTGGACGATAATGTGACGCTGGTAAAAGGGAAGCACTCCATTTCATTCGGTGGACGCTACCGGCATGAGCTGACCAACGTGCGCGAACTGCAGCAGGCGCAAGGGTCCAACACCTTCGGCTCCGCCTGGACCGGTCTCTACGATCCGGTAGGCCAACAGCAGGCATCGTTCACGGGAATTGGCCTTGCGAGCATGGCCCTGGGGCTGCCGACGTTTCTATCGAACCAGTACAATCGCGGTTACTTTTATTTTCGCCAGACGGAGATTGGATCCTACGTGAACGACTCCTGGCGCGTCACGCCGAAACTTACGTTGCAATTGGGCCTGCGCTGGGATAAGTGGACGCCCTACACGGAAAAATACAACCGTCTGTTGAACGTGGATTTGAATACGGTGGCGTCGAAGTTTCAGGTGGTGACGCCGGACAACGACGCGCTGGACACGCTGCCCGGAGTTCCGCCGACGGTATTGAGTTCCTGGGCGGCGCGCGGACTGACGTGGACCACCGCCAGCCAGGCCGGTCTGCCCTCGCATCTGCTGCCTTCGGAAAATCTGGACTTCAGCCCGCGCCTGGGCGCCGCCTACCAGCTCGATAACAAGACCGTGATTCGCGCCGGCTACGGAGAGTATTACTGGACCATGCCGCTCTCTGAACTGCTGGCGGCCGCGCGCATCGATCCGCCGCTGAATCTGCGCTACACCAACAACATTGGAAGCCTGGACGGAACCTCCACCTACGCCGTGCGCAACGTGCCGCAACCCGCTTTCTATATCGGACAGGCTACCGTTTCGACCAACGGCAACATTATCATTCCAAACACGGCGCAGTCGTTTATTCCGTGGGACGTGAACAACTGGCGCGACGGCCACGCGCGCGAGTGGAACTTCACGTTGGAACGTCAACTCGGCTCGAGTTACGTGGCGCGCCTCAGTTATGTCGGGGATCGCGCGACCGGCCTGGAGCAAGCGTTCGCCACCAATTCCCAGGAGTCGCAATATAACTATGAGAAGCGGACTGGACTCACGCCGCCGCAAGCGCTCGACCAACTCCGCGTGAATCCGAACTGGGCGCTGTACGGGATCAACAAGACCGGGTATTCGAACACGAACTCGGTGCAGGCGCAAATCGAAAAGCGCTACTCCGGCGGATTGGTGTTCCAGGCGTATTACGTGTTCACGCGCTCGGCG
>JBDTAT010000678.1:0-3808 GCA_039924505.1 Bryobacteraceae bacterium | reverse complement strand
CAGCAGCATGGGCGCCTCCAGATAGCGGAGGTTCGGCTGCATCTCCTGAATGTTATCCATCACGTGGCCCTGTGCTACGAAAAGGTCCTTCCACCCGTCGTTGTCGTAATCGAGAAATCCTCCGCCCCAGCCGGAGTGCGGCTTCGAAAAGCCCGCCAGGCCAGACGGCCCGGAGATATATTCGAATGCTCCCTTTACGTTGTGAAACAGCGCGTAGCTTTGATTCGATAACGCGTCGACGAAAATGTCCGGAAGTCCGTCGTTGTCGTAATCGGCAAAATCCGTTCCCATGCCGGCGAACGCGTGGCCGTCATCGTCGTAGGCGGCGCCGGCGCGAAGCGCCAGTTCCGAAAATTTCCCGTTGCCCAGGTTGTGAAACAATTGCTGCGCGACGGAATCGTTGGCGATAAAAATGTCGGGCCAGCCGTCCCCGTCGTAGTCGTTGATCGCGACGCCCAGACCCTTTCCAGGTTTTAGCGCGAAGCCGGTTTCCTCCGATGCATTGTGGAACCGGCCGTTGCCATCGTTGTGAAACACCAGGTGGCTGATAGGCTTGAATTGATCCGGCTCGCAGTACGCGCGGAGATTGCGCTTGCGGTCGCCGCACCAGATGTCCTGGGAAAAGCTCCAATCTAGATAGCGTGAGACCACCAGATCGAGCCGCCCGTCGCGGTCGTAATCGACGAATGCGGCTCCGGCGGACCAGCCGCTGCCTCCTACACCGGCGGCGTCCGTCACATCCGTGAACGTTCCATCGCCGTTGTTGTGGTACAGCGTGTTCTTCCCGAGATTGGTCACGTAGAGATCCGGTCTGCCGTCGTTATCGTAGTCCCCGGCCACGGCGCCCATGCTGTAGCCGGCGCCGCGGACTCCCGCCGCCTCGGTCACGTCCGTAAAAGTGCCGTCGCCGTTGTTGCGGTAGAGCCGGTTCCAATACTTCGGATCAGACTTGGCGGGCGTCGCGCCGCCCGGCATCGGATCCTGGATGGCCGCTCCGTTCACGAAATAAATGTCCAACCAGCCATCGCCGTTGTAGTCGAAAAGCGCGACGCCCCCGGTCATCGTTTCGGGAAGATACTTCCGCGAAGTGTGGCTCGCTTTATTCCGGAAATGAATTTGCGAGCGGACGGTGATGTCCCGGTACGAAGGCAGCCTTGGCGCGCCCGTGAGAAGGTACGCGGCGGCCGCCAGGACCACGACCAATCCGGCATACCGCATCGCGGTTTTCACTTCGGCCGCGCGACGCTCTGGCGCCGCGCGAAGCTCTGACGCCGGATGATGCCTTTCGTCTCCTCAACCGTTACGATCTGATTGGCCGCCACGTTGGGGAAGGTATCGACTTTGCCATCCACCCAGCGGACGGCGATCCCGGCAACGGACGCGCCACCCAGCCCAAAATGCGCGCGGAAATCGCTTTGCGACATAAAGGAGCCGCCGCTCCGCACGTCTTCCATCTGTTTGTGGCCGCCGGCCGTCAGCGTAATTCGCGCACCGATGGCATCGCTGCCCGCCGCCGTTAGCGCGCGCACCAGCAGAGAGTTTCCCGCGGGCTCTTGATTCTTGAGCAGCGACGGCGGTTCACCGAGATTCACCACTACGATTTCCAATGCGCCGTCGTTATCGAGATCGCCGGTGGCGACCCCGCGCGAACAATGTTCCGCGGCGATACCGGAGCCGCTCTCCCGCGACATGTCGAAGAACTGCCCATCCCCGCGATTCCAATACAGTAATCGCGGTTGCTTGTAAGTTTCGTTGGTGTGCGCCTGTCCGACATCCGGATAAACGTGACCGTTGGCCACAAACAGATCCTTCCAGCCATCGTGATCGAAATCGAGAAATGCCGTTCCCCATCCCAGGTAGCGTGTGTTCACGGCGAGGCCGGCCTCTACCGTGTCGTCATCGAACGAATCGCGGCCGCGGTTGCGATAGAGCGTATGCGTATCGTCGGAGAAGTTGGTCTTGAAAATATCGAGAAGACCATCGCCGTCGTAATCGGCCGCGGCGGCGCCCATGCCGGCCTGCTCGCGTCCGTCGTCGTTGTACGCGGTGCCGGATGGGACGCCGATCTCCTCGAAGGTTCCGTCGTGCTTGTTGTGGAAAAAAAGGCTGGCGGTGGAGTCGCAGGCGACGTAGGCGTCGGGCCAGCCGTCGTTGTCGAAATCGCCGGTCAGCACGCTGAATCCGTAATACCGCTTCGGCACGGCGATGCCGGCCTTTTGAGAGACATCGACGAAGTTGCCGTGGCCGTCGTTGTGATACAGGCTCATCGTTTCGCCCGGCAACCCGCGCGGACCGCACAGCACGGACATGCCATTCCAGCGGCAATTGGATGTGTCTCCGGGTTTCGGCACGTTATTCGGATCGAAAGCCACATAATGGGCGACCAATAGATCGAGATGGCCGTCACGGTCGTAGTCGAGGAACGCGCATCCGGTGCTCCAGCGGCGCTCGGCCGAGGCTAGTCCGCGGGCGGCGGTTTCATCGCGAAACGCGCCGTTTCCTTGATTCCGAAGTAAAATATTTTGCCCCCATTGCGTGATCAACAGGTCCGTCTTTCCGTCGTTATCGATATCGCCCGCGCAAACTCCCTGCCCCCAACCAGTTTGCGGAATGCCGGCGCGCGCGGTGACGTCTTCAAAGCGCAGTCCGCCGAGATTCCGGTACAGATGGCTCGAAGGCTTCGATCCTTCGTCTTGAAACCGGCCTCCGTTCACCAAGAAAATATCCGGCAGCCCGTCGCCATCGTAGTCGAAGATCGCGACGCCGGTTCCGGTCGTTTCGATAATGTACTGCTTATTTTCCGGCGCGCCAGAAATCGTGACGGCGGTTAACCCGGCTTTTTCCGCAACATCTTCAAACCGCGCGAGCGGAGCTTTTTTTCCGGGCGGAAGCGCGCGGCGCGGCTGCGCGGAACGGCCGCCAGTCGCCATCCCCTGCGGAAGGGCTTTGACGGCCATCGTCGAGAGCAGCGCCGCCAATGCGATCCCGGCAGTGAACGCAACGGCCTTCAAGATCCCACATTATCCCATCGGGGCGAACAAGGCGTCAAAAGCCGGTCTCCATTATGAAGCGGCCCGCGGTAGAAACCGCTCCGCGGTTTCATGCAGCAGCACCGGCCACGTCGTTGTCCAATGTTGCCGGCTCTTACGGCGCCGGTTGCGGGTTATGCCACCCGCCAATACCGGCGGCGAGACTGCCGGCTTCGGGCGGACCCCAGGAGCCGCGTTCATAAACGTGCAGCGGTGCGGCATTATCCAGCACTGGATCGACAATCGACCACGCCGCTTCCACGGCGTCTTCACGCACAAACAGCATCTCATCGCCTTGCATCGCATCCGTGAGCAGCCTCTCATATGCCCCTAACTCTTCGGATTGCGCCTTGTCGATCGCGGATAGTTCAATCGGCATCGATCCCATACCCGCACCCGGACGTTTGATGGTGGCGCCGAGCCCCATGAAAAGATCGGGACCGATCCGAAAGCGGAAATAGTTGCCGCCCGGCTCTCCATTGCCCACCGGGGTGGGCTTTAGCTTCACAAGAACTTCAGTGGCGGTCACGGGCAGACACTTCCCGGCCCGAATCAAGAACGGAACGCCAGCCCACCGCCATGAATCGATCTCCAGACTGACGGCGGCGAAAGTCTCCACTTGAGAATCGGGGGCGACTCCAGCCTCGTCCCGGTATCCGCGGTATTGCCCCCGGACCACGCGCCCGGGGTCAAGCGGGGGAATCATGCGAAGGACCTTAACCTGCTCGTCATGCAGCGACTCGAAAAACATATTCGTTGGCGGTTCCATTGCCAGCAGC
>JBDTAT010000677.1:0-2715 GCA_039924505.1 Bryobacteraceae bacterium | reverse complement strand
TGGTACGCGCCGCCGGTCGTATTCGCCCGTAACGATGGCAATCTGACGCACATGGAAGTGTTGCTCGGCATGGGCCAGATGCAAGGCGTCGTCAAGGTGATTGTCAACGATATCGAAATTCCGGTGGGCCAGTCCGGCAAGAACATGACCGCCACCGGATGGTACAACATCGTCACGCTGGGGACGCAAAACGGAGCCTTTAACCTGGACTTTACCGACGCTTCGGGAAACCCGCTGGGCGATCCGTATGGCAGCATGGCCGTTGTCTCCGTCGTCGTTCCGAACCGCATTAGCGACGGCGGCAGCCTCCCCATCGTCCAGGTGCTGGCGCAAGGAATCCAGTTGACGCGCTACAACGCGGACGGCACGCTGCTGGATCGAACGTTCACCAACAATCCGGCCTGGGCGTTGCTGGATGTGCTGCGCCGCAGCGGCTGGACGCTCGATGAAATCAATCTCGCCAGTTTCGCCGCTACTGCCGCGGTCTGCGATCAATTGATCCCGGCGACGGATTTGAACGGCAACGCCACGTCGGTTCCCCAGTGGCAGTGCAATCTGGTGCTCAGCTCACGGCGCAGCGCGGCGGACGTGGTGCGCGGCATCCGCAACGCCTCGGCGCTGTATCTTACCTACGGAGCCGGCGGCATGCTTCAGCTCAATGCTGAAAATACCATCGCCGCGCAGCAGCCGGCGCAATCGCCGGGGACGAACAGCACCGGGCAATTGGATGGCGGCTGGCCGATGTACGAATTCAGCGACGGCTCGGCCGCGTTTTCCGGAATTCTCCGCAAAGACAATGGCGAACCGTGGATCCGGCTGTGGTCGCGCAGTTCCGCCAACACGCCGAATCAATACACCGTTGAATTTCAGGACGAATTCAACGAGTATCAGCAGGACAGCATGTCGCTCGCCGACGTGGACGATGTCAACCTTCTGGGGCAGGAGATTACGTCGTCCCTCATGGCGCTTGGCCTACCCAACTTCAATCAGGCGTCGCGCATCATGGCGCTCACGCTGAACCGCTCCATCCTCGGCAACACGTTCGTCGAGTTTCAGACCAGCGTCCGCGGCGTCGGCCTGCTCCCGGGCGACATCATTACCGTGACCTACCTCAAGGAAGGTCTCGACCGGCAGCCATTCCGCATTGTCCGCATCGCACCCGACGCAAACTACCGCACGGCGCAAATTACCGGACAGTGGCACGACGATTCCTGGTACACCAGCAGCGTCGTTGGAAATTCCGGCGGCCGACGGCAGTCCGATGCAGGTTTGGGCGTGCCGCGTCCGTTGGTTGGAACCACGCTGGACACCAACGGGAACCAGCAATTTGGAATTACCGAAACATCGGCGCAAAGCGCGGACGGCAGTTTCACGGTTTCTCTGAGCACTGCGTTCGTCGCGCCGAACAAGCCCGGCGCCAGCACCGCGGGCATTCCGCTGCTCAGTCTCAGTCCACAGGTGCAGCCGGCCGGCGGCGCACTCAAGGGCGGCCAGACGCTCTATTACGCTCTTAGCGCGGTGGACTCGAACGGCGCCGAGAGTGCGCTGTCGTTTTCGGTCGGCGCGGCCATTCCATCGGGAACCGACACGAACACCGTTACCCTGAAAAACCTCAGCTTCTCTCCGAATGCCGTGAGCTTCAATGTTTATCGCGGTCCCAACCCATCCGAGCTGTTGCAGTTGGCCGCTAACGCCGCCGTCGCCAGTTCGTTCACCGACACCGGCGCTTCCGCCCCGCAGCTTCAAGGGCCCCCCGATCCAAATTACGACCATGCCAATTTCTACTGGCGCATGGAACAGCAGCCGGCCGAAACCGCGACTATTTCCTCGCCGTTCACCATCGGCAATACGACTCTCGAAATGCTCGCCAACGAATATCAAGGCGCCGTCGTGCGGATTCTCCAGGGCGCCGGCAGCGGGCAGGAACGCATCGCCGCCGGCAATACTTCCAACACGCTGACGCTGACATCGCGATGGGATATCCTGCCGGACTCGACCAGTTCCTTCGTGGTCGCCGACGCCACTTGGCAATTCGGAGCGATCGCCACTGCCAGCCCGGTGGTCTTCGACATTCCGAACCGCAACGGCGCAACCGTACACGTGTCGGGGCGTTCGGCCAATTCGCAAAATCAGGAGTCGGCTTACGCGCTGGCGCCGTTGACGCGCTGGCAGATCGGAGGCGCTACGGGAACCGCCGTCGATGCCGACGTTCCACCCGCGCCGTTCTTTGGGCTTGCGCCGATGGGCCAGGGCACTATCGAATTAGCCGGCGTCAGTTTCGGGTCCCTCACGGATACGCGCACCATTTCCGCGGGGACGCTCACGTTGTGGTACTGGGATGAGACCACCAGCCCTTCGACATTCACGCTCGCCGCAGCCATCGCCGCCGCCGACACAACCCTCACGTTGTCCGCGGCCGGCCCCGCGCAGCCGGGCGATGTAATTCAGATAGACGCCGAGACGGTCATTGTTCAGAGCGCTGCCAATGGCGGTCTTAACTACACGGTCACGCGCGCTTCGCATGGCAGCACCGCCGCGGACCATTCGGCTGGCGCATCCATCTACCATCTGACGAAGAAAGTTCTGATCGTTCCCTTTGTCAACGACTTTTTCGGTAGCCCGGCCAGCGGCAGTTATGCGTTCCCGATTTTTCTTCCCGATGCCCGCATCGCGGCCGCCGAACTGTTCATGACCAATAGCCAGGGGCCCGGCTCT
>JBDTAT010000676.1:0-3164 GCA_039924505.1 Bryobacteraceae bacterium | reverse complement strand
GGCCCCGACGCCGCCAAAAAAATGCTCGACCGCGTCATGCGGACCCTCGGCTCCGAGGTCGCCAATTTCGATGCCCTCCAGAAAGCCGACCCCCAGCAGTTGGCGAAGTTCATCCACAGCGAACATCCCCAAACCATCGCCCTCATCCTCTCCCATCTGAACCCGTCCCAGGCCGCCGGACTTCTGTTCTCCTTGCCCGCCGAAATGCGCGGCGACGTCGCTCTCCGGATGGCCAATCTCGATCAAATCTCCCCGGAGATCATCGCCAAAATCGCCGCCGTCATCGGCTCCAAACTCAAGTCTCTCGGCGAAGTCAGCCGCGAAGCCTACGGCGGCGTCCGCGCGGTCGCCGAATTATTCAACCGCCTGGATTCCAATACCGGCAAGGAAATCCTCGACAGTATCGAGCAGTCGAATCCCAACCTCGCCGAAACCATCCGCCACCTCATGTTCGTCTTTGAGGATCTCCTCCTCCTCGACACCAATTCCGTGAAGGAGCTGCTCAGCAAAGTCGACCGCAAAATCCTCACCATCGCTCTCAAGGGCACCAGCGACCAACTGAAAAATCACATGCTCCAGGCCATGTCCCAGCGCGGCGCCGAAATGCTCCGCGAAGACATGGATGCCCTCGGCCCCATCAAAATAAAGGAAGTCGAATCCGCGCAGCAGCAGATCATCGCCGTCGTCCGCCAATTGGAGTCCGACGGCGCGATCAGCCTCAAAGGGACGGCCGGAGAGCAATATGTCGTGTAAAGTTCTGACCTCTTCCGCGGCCGTTCGCGTCGATCCCATCGCTTGGCGCACCGTCTCCGGACCCGCGCGGCAGCCAGTCCCGGTGAGCCCTCCGGCCCACGATGACGCCTCCGGAGCCGGCGTCCAGGAACTCGAGCGCGTCTGGCAAATCCGCGCCCAGCAAGCGTTTCAAGACGGCCACGCCAAGGGGGAAGCGGCCGGCGGGCAAGCCGCCGCCCAACGTCTGGATCCCGTCGTAAAACGTCTCGCCCAAACCATCGACGAATTGGCCGGCCTGCGACGCCGCTGCCGCGCCGATGCGGAGGAAGACGCCGTCAAACTTTCCCTCGCCATCGCCCGCCGCATTCTCCACCGTGAGCTTTCTGTCGATCCGGAGGCCGTCGTCGGCCTCGTCCGCGCCGCCTTCGACAAGCTCGACGCCCGCGAAACCCACCGCGTCCGCCTCCATCCCGACGACGCCGAACTCCTGCGCGCGCATCTCGGCCAATTCGAGAACGCGCACAAAATTGAAATCGTCGCCGACCCGTCGCTCGAACGCGCCAGCGCCATTTTCGATACCTCCCGCGGCGCGCTCGACGCCTCCGTCTCCGCCCAGCTCACCGAAATCGAGCGCGGCTTCACCGATCTCGTCCGCCGCCACCGTTCCTTATGACACTCGCACGCACACTCCCGATCGAGCGTTATCTCGACGTCCTCGGCCGCATGGAAACCTGCCAGTGGACCGGCTCGGTTACGCAGTTGATCGGCCTGCTGATCGAATCGCAAGGTCCCGCCGCCGCCATCGGAGATTTCTGCGAAGTCCGCACCTCCTCCGGCCGCTCCATCCGCACCCAGGTCATCGGCTTCCGCAACGGCCGGGTCCTGTCCATGCCGCTCGAAGAAACCGGCGGTCTCCAACTGGGCGATTTCATTCTCGCCCGCAAGGAAGACGCCCGCGTGGATGTCGGCCCGCAACTGCTCGGCCGCGTTCTCGACGGTTTCGGCAAACCCATCGACGGCAAGCCCCCCATCGATCCGGCCGCCACCTACGATCTCTACGCCGCCGCACCCGGCCCGCTGGAGCGCGAACACATCACCCGGCCGCTGGTCACCGGCATCCGCGCCATCGATAGTCTCCTGCCTGTCGGTTTGGGCCAGCGCATCGGCATCTTCGGCGGCTCCGGCGTCGGCAAAAGCACGCTGCTCGGCGCCATGGCCCGCCAGAGCTCGGCCGACGTCAGCGTCATCGCCCTGCTCGGCGAGCGCAACCGCGAGGTCCGCGATTTCCTCGAACGCGAGCTGAGCGCCGAGGGCTTGGCGCGCTCCGTCGTCGTCGTCGCCACCTCCGACCAGCCCGCCCCCCTTCGCATCCGCGCCGGCTTTGTCGCCCTCGCCATCTCGGAATATTTTCGCGACCAGGGCTCCAGCGTGCTGCTCGTCATGGACTCCGTAACCCGTCTCGCCATGGCCCAGCGCGAAATCGGTCTCGCGGCCGGCGAACCGCCCAGCCAGAAGGGTTACACTCCCTCCGTCTTCAACCTCCTGCCAAAAGTCTTCGAGCGCGCCGGTAATTTCCGCCGCGGTTCCATCACCGGATTCTTTACCGTTCTGGTGGAAGGCGACGATTTCAATGAACCCATCTGCGACGCGGTCCGCGCCATCCTCGACGGCCATATCCAGCTTTCGCGCGATCTCGGCGCGGCCGGCCATTATCCGGCGATCGATGTTCTCAATTCCGTCAGCCGTCTGGCCTCCCGCATCGCTACTCCGGAGCAACGCGACTCCGCGCAAAAACTCCGCGAGGCTCTCGCCACCTATGGGCGCTCCGAGGACCTTATCAATCTCGGCGCCTACGCCTCCGGCTCCAATCCCAAACTCGACTCCGCCATCCGTGTCCGCCAGCAGTTGATGGATTTCCTCCGCCAGGACGCTTCCCTCAATGTCCCCGTCAACGAAACCCTCACCCAACTCAATGCTCTGGCGGGCCTCGTCTAAATGAAGAAGTTCAACTTCCCGCTCGACCGCATCCTCCAGTACCGGGGCAATCAGGTGCAGCTTGAGGAATCGAAGCTCGAGCGCCTGTTCGCCACCCGCGGCGGCATCGAGCTCCGCCGCCGGCAGCTCCATCTCCAGCGCGCCGAGAATGAGACCGCACTCTTCGCCTCGCCGTCCATCGCCTCCTCCGAACTGGCCGCCCTCGACCAATTCCGCCAATTCGTCGACGCCCAGGATCACATCATGGACCGCCAGCTCGTCCAATGCGACGCCCGCATCGCGGCTCAACGCACGCGCGTCCTCGAAGCCCGCCGGCAACACCAGCTTCTGGAAAAGCTAAGGGACAAACGCGCCGCCCACTGGCAATCCGAATGCGACCGCGAGCTGGAACAACAAGCCGCCGAATCCTTCCTCGCCCAATGGAACCGCCAGGGCGG
>JBDTAT010000675.1:0-3352 GCA_039924505.1 Bryobacteraceae bacterium | reverse complement strand
CATAGAGCAGCACGGCGCGGATATCCTGGGATTGCGATTGCGCTTTTAGAATATCGACACTCTCGACGCGGAGTCCGGGATCGGCGGGGTCTTTGGCGGCGGAGAGGAGAAGGCGGCGGATATGCTCGTCATTGAGGCCGCCGGTGAGAATGCGCTGGCGTGTTTCATCGACGACAATCTGCACGGCGCCGGAGGCTTCCGGCTCGACGTAGCGGACGCGCGAAACGGCCGGCTCGGAGAGCAGGCCGGCGGAATGGAATGGGGCAAGGCCGGGAAGGTTCGAGAAACGGGCGCCGAAGAATCCCAAGGCAACGAGGGCGAGCGCGCCGACGGGGCGAAGATAACCGGGTGCGAAGCGAATGTCTTCTAAATAAAAGACCGCAAAACGGAGTGCGCGGGCAGCTTGCTGAAATGCGATGCGGATGCCCGCGCACCCTTTGCGGTCTAGGAAGTCCCAGAAGGAGCGGCGGCGGGAGTCGGCCTCGCGCCGATCGGATAAACGGCGGTGGAGGCTGGAGCGCGCCTGCCGAAGCAACTCGTCCGATGCCTCCGGTTCGCAGGCGTCGAACGCAGTGTGGAGCCGGCGCTCGCGGTCGAGCTCGGCGAGGCAACTCGGACAGCCGCTTGCGTGCTGGGAGCCGTGGAGATGAGCTTGCACCTGCTCCTCGTCGTCGAAAGAGAGTTCCCCGTAGAGTAACAGCGCAAACGATTTTCTGGCGGATTCACAGTTCATACAAAATCTCCCAATGCGGCGCGCATCTTTTGAGTGGCACGGAAGAGGCAGTTTTTGGCGGCTTCCTCACTGGTTCCGAGCACGTCTCCAATGGCGCGCAAACGCATGCCCTGGTAGTGGCGCATTTCAAAAACCATCCTCTCCCGGGGCGTCAGATCGCCGAGCACCCGCTCAATGCGCTGCTTCACTTCACGGCTGAACAGACTGCGCTGCGGGTCGCCATCGACGCGCTCCTCGCGCACGGTTTCCATATGGTTGAGACCGCCGCCCTCGCCGGTATTGGACACGGCGGGATCCTCGCGCCGGACCTTGCGCTTCCGCAGATGATCGAGACACAAATTGGTCACGATACGGTACAGCCAGGTGTGAAAACTGCAATCGAAGCGGAACGTGTGGAGGTTCCGGTAAACGCGAAGAAAGGCTTCCTGATACACGTCGCTGGCGTCCTCGTGCGAGCGAAGCAGGTTCAGAGCGAGCCGAAGCACATTTTGATCGTAAGCGCGCACCAACTGCTCGAAGGCGTCCTGGTCGCCTTGCTGAGCAGCCCGGATCAGCGCGGATTCGTCCATTCGGATGGCAGCCTTCGATGCCAGGGCCGCTACCGCTCCAATTTTTCCGTCCAACATTGAGTTAGACGCGCTGGCGTAATAAAGGTCACCGCCCGTTTGCAGGCCAGGTGTACGGCCGAGAGATGTTTGCCTTGCGATCGGCAACCGCTCCCTCACGGTCACGGCTCAGTTACGGTTCCCGGAAGTTCGAGACGCTCGCGGCTCGGAGGGGCCGTCAGCAGGCGGTTGCCCGACACGGAGCGCTGGTTATAGGAGGTCGGCTTCGATTTTCTTTTGAGCCGCGTCGAGCGAGGTCAGGCGGAAATTGCGGATTTGGCCGGGTTTCAATTGCTCGCGGACGGTGGATTGGACGGGACCGGTCTTCCACTTGGCGGCCAGCTTCGCGGTCAGCGACGACAGATCGGCGGTGGTGGAGACGGCTTCGGCGTTCGCCGGTTGTTCGCCTTGGGGACTGGCTACGCGCGCGGTGGCGAAGACGCCTTCGCCCAATTCCACTTTCATTTTGGCACCGGAGATATCCACGATGCGGCCGGTGACGGTTTCTCCGGATTTGTGTTCGCCGATGTATTCATCGACGCTGGTTGGCACCAGTTGCTTCATGCCGAGACGGATACGGCGCTTTTCCTTGTCGATTTCGAGGACCTGGGCGCGGACGGTCTGGCCCGGCTTCAGGGCTTCGCGGGGATGATCGAGGCGTTTATCGTGGGCGATGTCGGCGACGTGGATCATCCCTTCGACGCCGTCGCCCAACTCGACGAACGCGCCGAAATTGGTGAGGCTGCTAACGGCGCCTTCGACGACGCTGCCGGCGGGAAACTTCTTCGCGATCTCGTCCCAGGGATCGCCGAGGGCCTGCTTCAATCCGAGGCCGATGCGATGCTCGGCGGAATTGACGGACAGCACCATCACTTCGACGGCGTCGCCGGGCTTCAACATGTCGGAGGGCTTGCGAACCTTCTTCGACCAGGACAATTCAGAGAGATGGATGAGACCATCGACGCCGGGCTGAAGCTCGACGAACGCTCCGAAGTCGGTGACGCGGACGACGGG
Source organism: Bryobacteraceae bacterium (assembly GCA_039924505.1). Taxonomy (GTDB): domain Bacteria; phylum Acidobacteriota; class Terriglobia; order Bryobacterales; family Bryobacteraceae; genus JBDTAT01. The sequence continues at coordinate 1,000 of JBDTAT010000675.1, read as the reverse complement.
ACCGCGCACGCGATCGCCGACCTTGAATTTTTCCGCCGCGGCCGCCCAGGGATCGGGAATCAACTGTTTGAGGCCGACGGAAATTTTGCGGGTGGCGGCGTTGATCTTGAGAATTTTAACTTCGATGGAGTCGCCGATGGCAACTACGTCGGCGGGTTTGGCGGTGCGGGCCCAGGACATGTCGCTGACGTGGAGCAGGGCGTCGACGCCGCCGAGATCGACAAATGCGCCGAAATCGGTAATGGTGCGGACAGAGCCGCGAACGATGGCGCCTTCGGCGAGTTGGGAAAAGGCTTGCTGGCGGCTGCGGACCTCCTCTTCTTCAAGAACTACGCGGCGGTCGACGACGATGTCTTCATTTTCGGTATCGAGCTTGGTGATGCGGCACTGGATCTCCTGGCCGATGAGTTTTTCGAGATCGGCCTGATCGCGGGCGCCGCTGCGGGAGGCGGGGAGGAACGCGCGGGCACCAACGTCGACACGCAATCCGCCCTTGACTAATTCGGAGACGACACCGGCGATGGTGCGTTTCTCATCGAAGGCGAGCTGCAGCCCGCTCCAATCCCTGGGCCGTTCCAGTTTGATGGTGGAGAGAGTGTAATAGCCCTCTGCGTCGCGGCCGGTGACATTGACGAGCAGCTTATCGCCGGGCTGGATGCCGGGGAGGGCGGCGGCGGGGAGGATGCCTTCGGTTTTGCGGGCGATATCGACGAAAACGGATTCGGCGGTGACGGCGACAACGGAGCCCTCAATGGTTTCGGCGCGGCGGACGTCGAGGTGATGTTCGTGCTCGAATTGGGACAGAATTTCGGCGAACGAGGACTCGGCGGACACCGCGGGTTCATCGGACTCCGTACTTTGGGGTTTCGGGTGGGTCATTTAACTTACTACATTCCGGGACTCCCTACATTCTGGCACAAAGCCGGTTAAGATGACACCGTGGAGCCGCCGCGGACGGGCTTGCGAAAACTGACGCGCTATTTGCGGCCGCAGGACTTCG
>JBDTAT010000674.1:0-2799 GCA_039924505.1 Bryobacteraceae bacterium | reverse complement strand
AGAAGCACTCCACGCACTCGTCGCGGTTGATGGTGGCGCGATGGATGGTCTGATCGATATAAATGGCGCCCATCGGGCAGACATAAGTGCAGTTGCCGCAGGCCACGCACTTGTCCGGATTAATCTTCATAGTTCCTCGCTCAGGCCGCGAAAATCTTCTGGCTGGCGTCGATTTTGGCGAACGCCATGGCCGCAATCGCGCAAACCGCCGACGCGACCAGGAACGGCACGTTCCAACCGTATCCTTTTACCAGGTAGGCGAGCATCGCCGGAGAAATCGCGCCTCCTATATTACCGCACATATTCATGACCGACGACACCGAGCCGGCATAGTCGCCGCCGATATCGAGCGGCAGCGCCCAGGACACGCCCACCGTTAGTTCCAGGGCGAAAACGGCGAAACAACTGAAGGCGACGCAGAGTTTCGGGTCGGCGGTGAGGGTAGCGGGCAGAATCCCCGCCGCAGCCAGAAGAAAACCCAACACGCCGACCACTTTGCGCGAGCGTTTCACATCGCCCGAGCGGCGCAACAGGATGTCGGAAACCCAACCGCCCGCCAGATCGCCGGCGGTTCCCGCCAGCAATGGCAGGCTGGCGTAGAAGCCCATCTGCTTAAGGGTCATTCCGCGGGAAACTTTCAAGTAGGTAGGGAACCAATCGAGGTAAACGGAGAGGCAGTAGCCGTAGCAGAAGTACATCGCCGAAATCCACCACAGCGTGGAGCTCGAAAAAATGCGGCGCCAGGGAACGGCCGTGCCAATGCCGGGGCGCGGGCCGCCGGTAGCGGAATGGATCAAGTCGCGTTCGGCCGCGTTGACGCCAGGATGCTCTTCGGGCGTGTTGCGGTAGTAGAAATACCAGACCACGGCCCAGAGCGCACCGAGTCCGCCGAAGGCGAAGAACGGAGAGCGCCAGCCATAACGAACCATCAGAAGCACGACCAGCGGAGGCGTAATGGCGGCGCCCAGGCGGGACCCGGCGTGCGTAATTCCTTGCGCGAAGCCGCGCTCACTCGGCAGCATCCAGCGCGATAGCGATCGCGTGGCGGTGGGAAACGCGCCGGCCTCTCCCATGCCGAACAGAAAGCGGATGACGACCATCGATGCGGCGTTCCAGGCCAGCGCGGTGGCGGACGTGAACACACTCCACCAGGCGACGATCATCGAGAGCGCGCGCCGCGGCCCGATCCAATCGCCGAGCCAGCCCCCGGGAATTTGAAACAGCGCGTAGCCCCACCGGAAGCTGGATAAAATCCAGCCCATGGTGATCATGGAAAACGCGAATTCCTTCTGGATGACGGGCGCGGCGGACGCGATGACGACGCGGTCCATGTAGGTGATCATGTAGGCGGCGACGGTCAGGGCCAACACGACATGCCGCACACGGGTGGGACGGGTAGGAGCGAGGACAAGCGGCATCGGCGGTAACGCGCCATCATATCACCTACTTCGACTTCAGCAGACTCTGCCAGTTCAGGATCACGGTGAGGGGCTCGGGCGCGGCACCCTCCACCGGCTCGGCCAGCAGAAAGCGCTTGCCGTCGATCGAGACGTCGTAGTTGCGCACGAGGATAGAATTGGAATTGAGATGCGTGGGGAAGAGCGCCTTCGGCGCGCCCGCCTTGAGCGTGGCGGGCCCGGATTCGACCGGGACGGCCATCATCGTGCCGTCTCCAGCCAGGTAGAAAATCTCCTTGCCGTCAGGCCGCCAGGCCGGTTGCTGGCCGCCCGCCGTCGAGATCTGCCATTTTCCACCGCCCGCCGGACCTCCGGCGGACTCCGGCAGGCTCTGCACGAAAACTTCCCGCCGTCCGCTCGGACCCGATGTGTAGAGCATCCAGCGGCCGTCTGGCGAAAGGCAGCCGTCGCGCTCGTCGAAGGCGTGGGGAATCACCGGGGTAGGTTTTCCGTCTCCGCTCGCAGGCAGAAGCGAAATGGCAGGTCCGGAAAATGGCTGCAGGAGAGTTAGCCAGCGTCCATCGCGCGACCAATCCACTGGGAATACGGGTGGCTGGGACCGAAACAGGACGGTCTCCTTTCCCATTCCGTTCGCCGGGCGAATCACCACCAGATTTTCAGACGTTCGAAAGCTGCCATAAGCAATCCTCTGTCCGTCGGGCGACCAGACCGGATAGGCGTCGTCACCGTCGAAGGTGAACCGCGTTTCCGCGCCGCGCTCCTGGTCGTACAGCCAGATATCCCGCTTGCCCGATTCGCCGCGTGCGACGGCTACCGTCTTCTGGTCCGGCGACAGGCGCGGATACCTCAAGTTTCCCGGCTCGCCCACCGTTCCCAGCCGTTTGCCGTCCCGGTCCAGCCAGATGAGTTGCGGGGGCGACGCTTGCGAACGGCGCAGCAGCAGGGCGCCGTTTGCGGAAGGTTGGAACGTCGGGCCGTTGGCGAGTGGCGAGGCAACCGGCACGGCGTCGCCCTGGAACGCGGCTTTATCCGGGTCAAACGGCTGCGCCATCAGCGTGTCTTGGCGCAGGAACAGCAGGAATCCCGGACCGCCGCTCGTGGAAGGGGCGTAGAAAGCCGGCGAATCGGTCTGTTGCATCAGCAAGTGCGACTGCTTACCATCCAGCGAACCTACGAAGATGCCGGTTTTCCCACCGAAAGCGCCATAGAGAAAATGCTTTCCATCGGGCAGGAATTGCGGGGCAAGCTGGTTTGGGTTCTGGTCGTTATCTTCCTTCGGCAGCACCGGGGAGGGCGCGCCACCGGCGGCCGAAACCCGCTCGATGAGCTTGCCAAACCCGCCGAACAGGATGACACCCGCGCGATTCCACGTGCCGGCCGG
>JBDTAT010000673.1:0-3035 GCA_039924505.1 Bryobacteraceae bacterium | reverse complement strand
TGGCCGTGCATATCGGCTTTCTCGGATCACCCACCGTCCGAATTGACGGTGTGGATATCGAGCGTTCCGCACGTCAACGCACCAGCTTCGGTATGATGTGCCGCACCTATGACGGCAGCGGCGGCGTCCCTTCTGAGGAACTAATTCGGAGAGCAATCACGGAAGCTGAAGCAGCATCCTCAACGTCACCCTGAACAATCGCCGGGGCATTTCTCCTTCCTCGAATTCAGCGACGCTCGGAATCACCGTTCGTGTCCGAACCCGCGAGCGCCCTTGGCACTCTCAAGCGATTTTGAGGAACTCGAAGGCTAAATCGTCCCAGCCAGTCAGGCCTTGCGGCTCTTGTCTGGCTGGCTCGGGGGCGGACTTTTGCTCCACCTTTTGCTTTTGCAGGGGCGCGGATTCGGACGCAACGGCCACCGCGTTTTGAGGGATGGGGCCATCGGGGACCAGCAGTGTCAAGTGCAGCGTCGGCTGACTCGCGCTGCGCTCGAACGGGGAGCCGTCGGGACGGACGAAGCTGAGCTGCATGCCGGAGCCGGAGTGTTCGGGTGGCGGCGGTGGCGTCGGCGCCAAGGCGTAATACGGCGGGGGCGCGGCGTAATATGCGGGGGGACCGGCGGCCGGCGCCTGCGGATAGACAGGCGCATAACCCTGGACAAGTTGCGGCGCGTAGACCGGTGGCGCGACGGGCGGAGGAGCGAATTGCGGCATCAGGCCGGCCGGGTGCGGCGGCGCGGACGGCGGCGGATTTCCATAGTCGACTGGCGGCGGCGCTGCCGGTGCGGCTGGGGCCGGACCCGGAGGCGGAGCGGCGTAAACCGGGGCAGGAACACCGTACACGGACTGCGGCGGCCACGCCAGAGAACCGGACACGGACGGTGCGGTGAACGGGGCCTGCGGCATGGGTCCGCGGAGACTCTCCAGCAAGCTGGTATTCAGCGCCAGATCGTCCTGGTGCTTGGCGGGCGCCTGTTCCATTTTCTTGCGGGCTTTCAGCAAGACGGTGCTGGCATCCTCCAAGCGGCCCAACTCCATGTCGATGGCGCCAAGATGATTCAGCGCGCCCACCAGACGCTCGTCACGCGCGCCTTCCAATCGCCCAACGGCCTGCTGGAGGAGTTCCATCGCGCGCGTGTAGCGGCCTTCGACCTCATGGACGTTGGCGAGGTTGATGAGCAGCATGGCGAACTCGGCCACGTCGCCGCCCAATTGGCGCTCGCGCAGATGCAGCGACTTTTCGTAGTAGCCGACGGCGGACTCCAGATCGCCGGAAGATTGCGCGGCCGCGGCGAGGGACTGGTAATCGCGGGCGACCTCATCGGAGGCGGCGCCGCACACGTTGCGGTGAATTTGAAGGCCGCGTTCCATGTGCAGCTTGGCCGCGGCATGATCGGCGAGGGCGGCCTGGCATTCGCCCAGCTCGATTAAACACCCGGCGGTCCAGGCGTGGAATTTCCCGTAAGTTTTTTCGGCGATTTCGAGCGCCAGCTCCAGGGCTGGTTTCGCGTCATCCCAGCGGCCGGCCTGCGAGTGCGCGCCGGCGAGGCGGCGATAGCGTTCGGCAAGCGTCTTCAAGTCTGGGCTGGACGCGGATTTCTCGATATCGAGCGCATCCTTAAAATGGTGGCGGGCGTTGTCGAAATCACCCTCCTCCAGGCGGAGGCGGCCGAGCAGGTCCAGGCATTCGGCCATTTCGGCGCCTGGTTTGGAGTTCGATTCTTCCAGTAAATCGCGCGCGCGCTGAGCGTTTTCGCGGGCTTCGGGCAGCTTCTTCTGTTTCCACTGCGCCGTGGCGAGAGTCAACAGCACGTGCGCCTGACGGCGGCGCGGGGTAGAGTGCGGTTTCAGATCGGAAACGGCCTTCAGAAAACACTGTTCGGCTTCGGCGAAGCGGCCCAGGTCGAGAAGCCGGACACCTTCCTTCGTGTCCTTGCTATCGGGGTGAGAACCTTCGAACCACTGGCGAACCTTGTCGAAAGAGGACATAAAACTTAGACTTTCCTAAATTCATCGGCAGGTTGGCTTGCGAACACCAGTGAGGGTACACACTGATGCGCGTTTTCCTTAGGGCCGGGTGCGGTTCGCACTTAGTACGCGAATCAGAACTGCTCAGACTCTGGAAGTCCGGTAATGTGTCGGTTACGATTGGCTAGGACGGTTAATTTTGCCGGTAAGCCTCTGCCAATACTGCGGACGGCCCGTGTCTTTCCTCTCGCGGGTGCGGGGAAAGACGCGGTTTTGCTCCCAGGAACATTACGCGTTGTACCAGGCGGACGCCGAGCGGCTGGCGCTGGAAGCGATCGAACTCGCGGGGGCATCGCTGCGCCAATCGGCCGCACCGCTTTTGATGCGCACGCTCACCGTAGCGCAGGCGGGCGCGGCGAATGACCCCGCGGAGACGATTGCCGAAATCGATCCGCCCTTGGCCGGCTTTGCGCGGCGTTGGCAGGCGCCGGAGGCGCGGACGGCGGATGCGAAAATCCGCACGCTGGAAACGGAGCCGGCCGGGTTCGCGCCGGGTATCGAATTTGGGGCCATGCGGGCGCTGAGCGGCGCGGAGACGATTGACGAACCGGGTCTTCGATTGCGGGATTTAGAGTATAGCGGGGAACCGCTTGCTTATGCGCGCGGCTCGGAATGGGCCTTCCGAGCCGCGACCGTAAGGGAGCGGTTGCAGTTCGCGCCGGGTATCGAATTTGGGGCGATGCTTGCGCTGGGTAGCGCGTTAGCCGTGACGGACGGCGGCGCGGAGGCGATTGCCGAAAGCGATCCGCCCTTGGCTGGCGCTGTGCGAGGATGGCTGACCCCGGAGGCTCGGACTGCGGAAGTGAAAATCCGAAAGCTGGAAGCCACGCCGGTGGGTTTCGAGCGGGGTATCGAATTTGGGGCGATGCTTGCGCCGCACGCGGACACGACTGACGAACCGGGTCTTCGATTGCGGGATTTGGACCATGGTGCGCAATTGCTTGCTTACGCGCACGGCTCGGAATGGGCCTTCCGAGCCTGGGCGCCCTCTGGGCACGCGAGGAAGC
>JBDTAT010000672.1:0-3330 GCA_039924505.1 Bryobacteraceae bacterium | reverse complement strand
CTCAACGTTGCCAGATACGACGCCGGAACGTTCTTCAACTGGATTCGCACTTTGCCTCGCCGGCCTTCCAGCTCGATCACGCACTCGGGAAGCGATGGCGCACGCGGCGTCACCAGTTCCACGAAGGCCGGCAGTGCAGGTTTCGGCGACCCTGCCGCCATGCGCCGCTTCAGGTGATTCCACTCCACGCGCAATTCGGTCGAGGTCCGGCTGACCCCTTCTTTCCGGGCTACTTCAACGGCCGCCGACCATAGCTCGTCTGGTATCGAGGCTTTCCCCTTGCGGTTCTGCCTCCAGGCTTCGAAGCGCGCCTTGGCTTCCTCAAGGGTGATGATCGCAGTTTTGCGTGGCGGCATGCTCTGCTCCGCGCCGGGGCACCGGCGGCAGAACGACCTTAGCAATTACCGGCGGCACTTTTCATGCATCCTTGCCGGAAACTCACACTGAACCGTACGCTAGATTGGGCCAAGGGCGCTGAAACAGCCCGGGATAGCCCTTATCGTGATTTGTCAAGTAATTTGTTACCCCTCCTGAGAGTTAAGAAAGGCCCCGTTGGTCGCGGGGCTTTTCTGTTTTCTGGAGTTACTCGGTTGGGGTAAGTACTGTCACCAAAGTTGTCACCAAACAGGAGACAACTGGCGATTATTGAAGTAGTGAAAAGATGGGTTAAACGAATCAGGACAATGCAAGACAACCCGTAATTCGCCCCGTACTGGTCTTTTAATGCGGTGGTCGCGGGTTCGAGCCCCGCCCGGCTCACCAAGTAGTTTCTTCTGCTTCCAAAACACAGCCGCCGGCTGCTAGATCCGCTACTCCGAAAACACGAGCGTGCCGAAATTTTCGGGTACATGATTAGGATCTCTGTTCCCGGCGCAAGTAGGCTGCCAGCATAAGAAGTGCCGCTTGGAATCGGGACCTTCACCTTCGATGCGGTATAAATTGACGCGCCACTTCGTACCCGCCTCCACCGCAGTCTCGCTCACCGACTTGAGCGGAACTCGCGCCGCGGCGTACCACACGTGGGCTTTCTCGTCGATTCGGGTCGTGATCTTCCAGCCCGAGCGCCAAGTCCGGTCGTAGCTCTTGCGGCTGAGATCGATTGCGAGGTCGATCCAGTCGCCGGTGGGCGCGATCTCGAACTCCCGATACTTGCGAATCTCGGTCCAATCGGAACCAAGGAAAAATTCGACAACGTCGCGATCCCACAATTTGTTTCGCGGCCGATCCTTTTGCGCCGGTTCCCAGATGTTCAGTTTCTGGTATGGGCAGATGAACAACAGATAGAGATCGCTGTCGGTCCAGAAGACCCGGACTTCGGAGGCGAGCGCCGGGTAATCGATATTGTGGCTGCAATCTTTCAGCATTGGGGTGGAACTCGCACGTTTCCACAAGCCGGATTGGGGGTCCGCATTCAGCTCCGGCATGCCATCTGCGGACGGCGCTGCATGTGGAGCAACCAGCGTCGCGGTGGGCTGCGCCACTTGGCACGGCTCGGTCAGTTGAGTGTTCTGGAGCGCGGGAGCGAAGCCGGGCTTCAGTTCCAGCGCACGCTGGAACTCGCGGCGCGCGGCGGCCACATTGTTTTGCTGAAGAAAAACAAGACCGAGGTTATTGTGGGCTTCTGCCATTTCGGGCCGCTCCCGGATCAGTTCGCGATAGGCGCTCGCGGCGGAAGAAAGGTCCCCTTGGGCCGAATGCGCCAACGCGAGTTGCATGCGCGCGTCCGGGTACCGCGGTTCCAGACTGACCGCCTCGGTGAACTCTTGAACGGCTTCATCCGGCCGCTGTAGCTTGGCAAGCGCGAGTCCCAAATTGTAATGCGTTTCGGCGTCGTCGGGATTCAAAGAAGCCGCCTGCCGAAATTCGGTTTCCGCCTGGCGCAGATCGCCCGAGCGCGCGCGCATCAACCCCATCGCGGTATGAGTCTGGGCATAATCCGGCTGAAGGCTGAGAGCTTTGCGCCACGCATCCACGGCGGCCGAAGAATCTCCTTTGCGATCGTAGGCGACGCCCAGGAAGTGCCACGCGGTGGGCAAAGCCGGGCTCTGGTTCGAGGCTTGCTCGAAAAGACGAAGCGCCTCATCGTTGCGATCCTGCCCGAGGGCCTCCACGCCGCGCAGGATCAATGCCTTCGATTCGGTTAGCTTCGCGCGAAAATCGTGCAGCCCTCGGATCTCGCCCAATTCCTTCGACGCGGCCGCCTGGCTGCCGGCCATTCTCAAGGCGATGCCCAGGTTGTAGTGAGCTTGCTCGAAATCCGGTTTCAGTTCGATGGCTCGCCTGAAATCGCCGATCGCTCCCGTCGTATTGCCTGCGGATTTTTGAGCCAAACCCAGGTTGTACCAAGCCTCCGGATCTTTGCCATCCGCTTGGGCGGCGGCTTCCAATTCAGCCAACGCACCTTTCTCGTCCCCCAGGCGCCGCAAAGTGATGCCGAGTCTTTTGTGCGCTTCGGCGTATACCGGACGGATACGAAGCGCCGCGCGGAATTCCGCCGCCGCAGGCTCCAGTGCGCCGGATTGCCCCAGCGCCAATCCGAGACCGAGGTGCGCCTCCGCAAGCGACGGCTTGAGTTTTATGGCGCGCCGGAACTCATCACTCGCGGCCGCGGGGTCGCCTTGCGCCAGCAGAGCCAAACCTCTGGCGTGGTGCGCCTCGGCGAGTTGAGGCCGAAGTTTTAGAGCTTCGTCGAACTCGTCGAGGGCCCTCGATGGATCCCGATTGCGGAGTAGGTCGACTCCGCGCAGGTAGTGCGAATTGGCCTCGCTTTGAGCGTCGCCGAGCGCAAGCAGTAGATACAGAATGGTCCGAAGCATCTCACCAGATAATCTTTGCGCTTACCTGTCCAATGCGCGGATCCCTGGCGGAGGTGACGATTCCAAAACGGCTGCTCGAGTAATTTCCGTTCGGGTTAAGGAACTGCGCATGGTTGAACAGGTTGAAAAATTCCGCGCGGATCTGGAGCGAAGTCGACTCCGTAATTCGCGTCGACTTGTGAAGGCCAAAATCGAAGTTGTTGAATCCCGGACCGTGGAAGAATCTGCGGCTCGAATTGCCGACGCCGCCTAGCGCTTCCGAGCGGAACGCGGTCTTGTTGAAATACCGGTTCGGAGCTCCGTCGGGGCCGGCGTTTCTCGGGTCCTGGATGACTAGGTCGCCAATGAAATCGGGCTCGTCGACACCCGATGCGCCAGTAAGCGACCGGTCGCCACTTTGCGTAATTGTAATCGGAAATCCTGATGTGAATCGCGTGATTCCGTTGAGACTCCAGCCTTCCGTGAGCCGTCTGGGAGCGCCCGAAAATGCGCGGTGGAACGGAAGATCGTAGTT
>JBDTAT010000671.1:0-4978 GCA_039924505.1 Bryobacteraceae bacterium | reverse complement strand
TGACGGGTTTCTTTCTTGAAACCCGCTACCTCCACGGTTACCGAGTAGCGACCGGGCGGCAGGTCCGGGAACGTGTAGTTGCCGCTTTCGTTGGTCTGCGACGTGCGGCTGATACCAGTATCCGTCTCCGTCGCCGTTACCTTCGCGTTCGGAATCGCTCCGCCCGTTATATCGGTGACAGTTCCAAGTACGGTGGCGTTTACCGCCTGACCGTAAGAGGGCGCGGCCGAAAAACATACGAGACCGCACACGGCGCAAAACCAACGTAGCTTATTCATTCTATTACGACCCCTTTGTTGTTTTGTAAAAACCGACACTGACTTGTACCCTGAGAATACGCCTGCTTGCTAACCCTGTCAATAGCTCTGCATTGTCAGTGGCCCCATAAGTACTAATTTCTCGATCAATTCCGTTGAACAGCCGGTTAAATCGGCGGCGAATGCCAGCCTTGCGCGCCAGCCACTATTCCCGGCATGCTGATAGTATGTCTGCCCCGCTGATCACGATTGTCGTTCCGTGCGGCGATCGCGCGGATCTGCTTGCCGGCGCGCTCGACTCGGTGTTCGCGCAGTCCATCGCCGATTGGGAACTGCTGGTGGTGTGCGATACCCGCCCGCCGAATCTGCCGCGGAATGCGCGCGTGCAATGTGTGGCCGGCGTCAAAACGCTCAACGCTCCAGCCGTCGCGTTTCTAGAACCCGGCGACACTTGGGAGCCGGAAAAACTCGCGCGCAGTTTGGATGCGCTCGCGCAAGCACCCGATGCCGCGCTCGTGGCCGGCGACTACCGCATGGTCGACGCCGCGCGCCAGCGCGCCACCACGATGAAACAATTCCTGCTCCATTCGATGCTCGATTGGTGGCGCACGGACCCGCTCGCCGCGGCGGCAATTCCTTGCGACGCGATTGCCGGCGACATCGCGCAAATCGCCCGGCCGGATCTGGTCCTCTCCATGGCCATCGCCGGATTCCAGTGGATACACTCGTCATCGGCAGTCATTCGCCGCGAGGCTCTGCTTTCGGTGGGGCCACTCGACGGCAGTCTCCGCCGCGCCGATCTCTGGCTGCAACTGAATCGCGCGGGCCGCATCGTTTATCTGGATGAGGTTCTCGCCGATTGCGTTGTCACCGGAGAAACTAGCGCGACAGGTTACCGCGAAGCTGCCGCCCGCTTGCGCCTGCTTGATGACATCGAGGCGTGGGGCGGTCTCAAGCCTGCACAGCGCAAGTTGCTGCAAAATCGCCGCGCCGCGCAGCATCGTATTTGCGCCGGTGCGGCGTTCCGGGGCTTCGCCACTTGCTGGCGCGCGCTGCCCCACACCATCGCCGGTTTGCGTTTGACCGCCGCCCGTCTTAGTCGCTCTTCTTAGCGACCATGTCCGTGCTCCACTCGCCGTTCTCGGACTTCACGGTCAGCTTCATCTCCTGTCCGCTCACCGTTCCGCTCACCAGCAGTTTCACGGGATTCCCCTGCCACTCGGAGGCGACAGTGAAGGAAATGTTGTCATCTTTCGATTCTCCGGTGGTAATCGGCCGCGGCTCGCCTTCGGCGGCGCCCGACATCGTGCCGGTAACCTTCGCGCCGTCGCTCTTGAGCTGGAAGACTACTTCCCGGCCCTCGCCCATCTCCCCTTTCCATTTCCCCGTCACATCCGCGGCCACCAGCGGCAGCGCCGCCAGCCAAATCAAAACGCAACATAGACGCATACAATCAGCCTCCTCAATTTTCCGTTTACGCTAAAACCTCTTTAGTGAATTCGCTCCCTTCATGAACGTCCGCCCGCCGTTCGCGGCCGAGACTCGCGCCGTACGATGACAGGCTCAGCCCCGGCATCGGACTCGCACCTGGCGGCCATAACCGGCGCCGGAATAGCCTTCGTAATGCGGAACATGAATGGAGATATCATACCGGGAATTTGCGGCCCTTTTGGGGACACGAAGAGACTGGACGGAGTTCTCCAGTTTCTGAAGTATCTTTGATTCGCGGGGAAACTCCGAAGCGTGCGCGGGCGGCGTACATGCGTGGGGTATGGTTATAGGGAGGATCACGTGGGAATTCCGGGAATTCAATTTCGCGCGCGGAACAAGCCGCACTACCGCGTGGCGCACTGGCCCATCTGGATCTTCGTATTCTTCATCGCACCGGGTCCGTTGACATTCGATCTGTTCGCCCGCGGATTTGACCTTCGCATGGCGGCGTGGCTGGGAGTGGTGCTGCTCGCAACGGGCATCGCCGGCATACGCGGAAAACTGCCCGGCGTGGAGCCGAAGCCGTACATCCTGCGGTTCACCGAAGACAAGCCCAACCCGCTCTACCGGCGCGTCTGCTACACGATGGCTTGGGGGGATTTGATCGCATTCGCGGTGTTGAATCTGGCAGGCCTCGCGTACGCCGCGCTGACCGGCGCATGGCGGCTGAAACAATTTTACGCGTCCGGTTATTTCCCCATCGCGATCGCGGTTTGGATTCTCGGCGCCGCGGGGCAACTGCCGCGTGTGAAGGCATCCACTTCCGGCGAGGGAACGGAACGGCGATATTTTTACGGGACGGTGTGGGCCGTTTGCCTGGCACAACCGGTGCTCGGGCTGCTGTGGAAAGTGCTGCCGCGGACGCACACTGCCGACGTTGTGAAGCTAACCGCATTTGCCGGCATTCTTTCGGGCATGGGGTATCTGGCGCGGCTTGGACGGTTGCCGCGAACACGCGCGATAGCGCCGGGGGAATGGGCCATTTCGGATTGACGTTGCAGATCTTCGTTATCGCGATCGCCGCTGCGTTGGTGTTGCTGCCGCTGGCGGGTGCGTTGTATCAGATGGCCGGAGCGGCCGGCGATGCGCGGCGCTATCCTCCGCCAGGCGAGCGTGTCGACATCGGCGGGCGGCGGCTCCATATTCAACTTTCGGGCGAAGGCGAACCGGCCGTGGTTCTGGAAGCGGGCATCGGAGCGACGTCGCTCAGTTGGGGCTTGATTCAGCCGGAGATCTCGAAGATGGCGCGCGTGGCCAGTTACGATCGCGCGGGACTTGGTTGGAGCGAACGGGCCGATACGCCGCGCGAAATCGGCCGCGTGGTGGAAGAATTGCGCTTGTTACTGCAGCGGGCGGGTGTGGGCACGCCAAGAATTCTGGTCGCCCATTCTTATGGCGGGCTGGTGGCGCGACGGTACGCCGCAAAGTATCCCGCGGAAGTGGCCGGAATGGTACTGGTGGATCCAGTCGCGGCCAGTGAATGGGCGCCTCCGTCGGAAATGCACAGCCGTATGCTCCAGCGAGGCATGGTTCTCTCACGCCGTGGCGCGCTGTTGGCACGGTTAGGCGTGGTGCGGGGCGCGTTGCGGTTGCTCGCACTGGGCGCTACACGCGCGCCCCAGTGGATCGCGCGCGCCAGCGGCGGACGCGGCGCGGGGTTCGCACAAGCGATGGTTGGCGAGATTCGCAAACTGCCGCGGGAAAGTTGGCCGATAGTGCAGGCGCATTGGTGCGATCCCAAAAGCTTCCATGGTGTTGCGGATTATCTGGAGGCGCTACCGGAAAGCGCCGCGGCCGTTTTGCGCGAAGAGAGCCTGGGTGACATTCCCATTGCGGTGCTGTCCGCGGAAAACGCCGGCGAGGTGCAACGAGCGGAGCATGCGCGTCTGGCGGCGCTGTCTTCCCGCGGGCGTATGGAGATCGTTACCGGCAGTTTGCATTGGATCCAGTTGGACCGGCCCGACAGAGTGATCGCCGCGATTCGTGAGATGATCGCCGATATCAAGAGTTAATGCGCATTCTGATTCCCGCGTTATTTCTTCCGATGATCCTGGCGCTGCCATGGCCACAGCTGCAGGAGTGGTTGCGGCGTGCGCTCATCCGGCGGCCCGAGTCCGTGTTCCTCGTGCCGGCGGCGTTGACGCTGTTGTTCTGCGGTATTGCGGCGGGAATGCAGTCGCTCAGCGCTCCACTGGCGGGTCTGATGCTGGCGTACACCTTTGCGCCCACGGCGTGTTTGTATCTGGCGCGTGATTACTTAGCGCCGGTGTGGACCGATTTCCTGGCAATCCTGCTCCTATGGCTGCCGCTCGAATTTTCGGCGGGCGCGCGCTGGGTGGGGAAGCCTGCCCAGGGCGTATTGCACATGGCCGCGTATGGCGTGTCGGTGACGCTCGGACTGGTCTTGTTCTTGCTGTTCCGGCGCCTGGACGGGATGAAATACAATCTACCGCGCGGCGGGCGCGATTTGGTGAACGTGCTGGCGGGCTTCGCCTCCGTGGCGCCGGTGTTGATTGTACTCGGACGGTTGCTCGGGTTTCTCGATCCGTTTCATGTTCCCGCGCATCTCACTCCGGTCCGGCTCGGGGCGCAATTCCTGATAATTCTAGCTGCCACGGCGCTGCCCGAAGAGATTCTGTTTCGCGGTATGATTCAGAATTGCCTGGTGCAGAAATGGGGTAGCGGCGTGAAGACGCTGCTCCTTGCCGCGGTGATTTTTGGCTGTGCGCATCTGGATAACGGACCGGGGGCGCTCCCCAACTGGCGATACATGATTTTGGCAACCGTCGCGGGTGTGGCGTATGGAAAAGTTTACGAGAAAAGCTCCAGCATCTTTGCCTCAGCCACGCTGCATGCCCTCGTCAACACAATCCGGCACTCGTTCTTCTGACGCTAAGACTGCGCTTCTAGACTTTATTCAGGCCCTCGGTCAGCTCAATGTAAGTTCCCCAAGGATCGGTGAAAAACGCGATCGAAATTCCCATCGCAGGAACACTGCGATAGGGAACGTCGAATTTCGTTCCTCCGGCCGCTAGTTTTTCGGTGAAGGATTTCAGATCGCGCACCTCGAAGCCGATGTGATCGAGCACGCGGCCCTTGGTGGGCGCAGGCGTTGCCGGAGAAGGCGAAAACGAGAGGTTCACGCCCGGCAGATCGGCGGCCTCGAATTGCGCGCGACGGCCGGGAATTGCGCCGAATGTTTTGACGTACCACGCCTTGGTTTCGTCCAC
>JBDTAT010000670.1:0-3831 GCA_039924505.1 Bryobacteraceae bacterium | reverse complement strand
CCAGCGCGAACAACCGCACCACGGTTCCGGGCGGGGCTGAGTTATGCACCAGAATCGAAAACAGCGAGCCAGATTTCTGCAGGAACAGGACGAAGGTGAATAGCACCGTGCCCAGAATGGCGCTGGCGCCGACCTCGCGAAATGTCATGCGGCTGAGAACGCGCATCTACTCTATTTTGATACCGGGCCGCGGCCGTCAGGGAGCGGTTTGTACGTTACTTCGTGACGACCCTACCGCGCAGCTTCCAGCGCCGGCGGCGGCACGATGGGCGGCTTGCTCTGCTCCTCTTGCGGTTTATCCAGTTCCAACTCGTCGAACAGCACCGCCGGAGCCACCACCGTGCAACCCGCCACGTACCCGCCCGCGCCCATCAGTGCGAAAGGCGCACCGTTATCCATGTAGTCGAAGGCTGTGCTTGTTTCCGATGCCGCCAGAATATCCTTCAACACGCGCACCGTAATGCCGCGGAACCGCAGGCCGCGCACCAGTTCCTCGCGCCCGTCGGGATACACACGGTAGACCAGCGCCGGCGGGCTCACCGGGCGGCTGGCACCACTCGCCTGCGCCGCCGAGCGCAGCTCCTGCAAGGGCGCCGACGACGGATAGTCCAGTTTGCGGATCAGCAACCCGTACGGTTTGTTGCGCTGTTGCGCCAATTCGATCAGCTTCTTCTTTAACTCCGGCAGCGGCTCGGTTTGCGACGCATTCACAAATAGATTCGCAATCGCCGCCGACTTGGCGCCGTATCGTCCCGGCAGCCGCGCGTGTCCGTTCGACTCCGCAAAGCCCTTCACCGGTTGGCGCGTCAGCAGAAAATTCTTTAGCACGCCCTTTTCAACCAACGGAACCGGCGTCGCCGCCACGCCTTCCATATCGAACAAATACGTTCCGAACAGCGGCCGCCCATGCCATTCCGTCTGCGTGGCGTCATCCACCACGTCCATCCAGTCCGGCAGAATTCGGGAACCAATTCTTCCTTCCAGTTCGCTCGGCGTGAACTGAATGGAGCGGCCCGGATCGGCCAGGGGCCGCCGCGGAATTCGCAGATTGTCGCCCAGCAGTTGCGCGAATATCTGTGAGGCGGCCGGAGCTTCCACCAGCACCGGACCCACATAGTCCTCGCCCACCGGCGCGTTTACCAGAGCCTTCACGTTCTCGGCCACCTCTGTCACGCCGCGGCGCAAGTCCGTTTCCGGCGGCAATCCCGCCAGATCCAGCGCCTGGAACGTCGCCGCATCGTGAACCATCATGCCGTCCGCCGCTTGCCCGGCCGCCCGCACGCGAACATAGTCCGCATTGTCCGGCATCCGGATCGTCGTCCCCTCGGAGTTCGCGAAATAAAACGTCGCCTGATTCGCCTCCAGGTCCACCGACGACGACACCACCTCCGGGTACGCGTTGAACAACGCAGACAGACCCGCGATCCGCTGGTCCCACTCCGCCTCATTCACCGGGTGTCGAACCACCGGCAGCACGCGCGTCACCACCGGCGCCTTTGAAAAGTCCGGCAGTTGTTCACTCCCCGCGGCCATGTTCTTCATCGAGGCGCGCTTCCGCGCAATCGCCTCCAGCGCTTCTTTATACGCCCGGTCCGTCGACAGCCACAGAAGCTGCCGCATTACCGCATAGTTGTCGTCCAGCGGCCAGCGCGCCGGATCGAAGCGGCTGCCCGAAAAGTAGGTCGAATAGACGTGGTCCGTATTGTCGAAGTCGTAGCTGCCCACCCGCACATCGGTCTCGGGCAGCCGGAAGTGATTATGGTTCGATGCCATCAATCCTCCGAGCGATGCCGACACGCTGAACGACTCCTGATCCTCCACCTGATATTCGATGTAGTACGGCCGGTCGGAGCTGATAACGCTCAAATCCTTGGAGCGCCCCAGTTCGTCGCGCATCGCGCGCAGGATCGTATCGTCCTTCGGCTGCGCGGCTGCGGCCGTGGCTAACGTCAGCAGCAGCAGCAAAGACGTCAGCGCCGGCGGGACTCTCACTCCTGGCCCCCCGACGCGGCCGGCCTCGGAAGAAACGGCGGGCGGTCGTCGGATTTCTGCTTTCTCTGTACTTCAATTTCGCCCACCAGTATGGCCGGCGATACCGCCGACACCGGTACCCCACCCGATTCCGCGCCGCAGATTCCGTTGAATACTTCCGGCCGGTCGCCGGTCGCCAGAATTTTGGCGAAGCTCGCCAGCGGCGTTCCCACAATATCCACGCCGCGCACTAACTGGTCCGGCCGCCCGTCGGCGTACACGCGGTAAACAATCAGCGGGATCACCGTGAACGCCTGCAGGCCCCGCCGCTGCGTCGTCGTATAGCCGCCGGTAATTTCAGTGAAATACAGGCCGTAAGGTTTGTTCTGCTTACGAATCTCATCGCGCAGCATCTGGCGCAATTGCTCATCGGAAACGGTCTTCTTTGAATCGACGAACAGATTAGATTGCCGCGACACCGCTTCATATCCGGGCTGTTTGCGCCCGTGGCCATTGGAGTGATCGAACCCGTGAATCGGCGAGCGCGACATCAGAAACGTTTTCAGAATGCCGTCATCCACCACCGTGACCGGCCGCGCCTTTTCACCTTCGTCGTCATAGGTGTAATAGCCGTTCAATTCGACGCCGGCCGCCGTCTTTCGCGTCGGATCGAAAATGATGGAAAGAAAATCGGGCAGCACCGGCTTGCCCACGCTCTTGGTGAACGTCTGCCCTTCGTTCTCGTCCTTCTGGCGGTGGCCTTCCACGCGATGTCCAAAAATTTCGTGGAAGAACACGCCCGCCGCGCGTCCGGAAAGAATCGCCGGCCCGACGTAAGGGTCAACCGGCGGTGCCATCAACAAATTTGTCAGATCGCCGCCCACACGGTCGATGGCTGCGCGAATCGCGTCGTCCTTCGGCAGGTGCGCCGCATCGAAGGCATCGAATCCATCCGCCGCCACCAGGTCCATTCCGTCGGCCGCTTTCCCCTGCGCGGTAATAATGATGTGCGCGAAGTCGCGGCCGTGCTCCAACCGCGTTCCTTCGGTCGTCACCAGCGTCTTCACTTCGCGCTGCACCATCACCGTTACGTTCGAGTTCAGCGCGCCCGGGTACTTCGCAAATTCCGCCGAAAGTTTGCGCACCCGGTTGACCCATTCCGCAGCCTGAAAGTCCAGCTTCGGCGGAGCTTGCCCGGCCACCGACGGCTCCTCTTCCGAGAAATCGTTCGAGCTGTCTTCGTCCGCCACCTTCACCTGCTGGTTGGCTTTAATCTGTATCAGCCGCTGCGCGGCCGCGTGATATGCGCGATCGGTGTCGGCCCACACCCGCTGCCGGATCGCGTTTGAAACGTTGTCCAGGGGAATCAGCGCCGCAGCGCCGAACCGGGGCCGCCCGCCGTCAAGCTGATGGTAGTTGTCCAGTTTGCGGCTGCCCACCCGCACCGACACATCCAGCACGCGTCCGTGGCTGTGGTTCTGCGCCTCCAGCGTTCCCAGCGTTGCCGACAGAACGTTCTCTTCTTCTTCCGTCACCGTATAGGCGATGAAGTATGGCGGAGGATCGGCCTTCTGTTTCAGGATGGTGAAATTGCGCTCCAACTCTCCGTGCAGAATATCGATGAGCGAGGGCCGGTCGGCCCCCGCCGCCGCCATGGCCAAAGTGAAAGGGATAAGGATACGAAAAAAACAGGTCAAACGATCAGCATAGCACCTCCGCCGGATTGGACTCGTGCGCCTATGTCTCGTCGCTGCCGGTACTGATCATTCCGGATGAATCGTCAGGACTGGGAGCACCAGACTCATCCGTTGCCCTTCGGTGACGTGGATCAACGGCGCCAGGTCCCGGTATTTTTCCAGC
>JBDTAT010000669.1:0-9538 GCA_039924505.1 Bryobacteraceae bacterium | reverse complement strand
GAAAAAGCGGAGTACTCCGTTAACGGCGGCGACTGGCGGCTGGTCGATCCGGTGACGAAGTTGTCGGACGCCCCGCGGCTCAATTACCGGCTCTCCATCGATCGGCCGGCCGGCGAACTGACGATTGCAGTCCGCGTGCGCGATGAATACGCCAATCAATCGGTGGAGAGCGTTGTCGTGAAGTAGCCGGCGCATATCGGGCCACCGCTTGCCGGCGTGCCCGGCTCGGAATGAGAAGTACCGAACTCTGGAAACACTCGACCTCTGCACGCGTCTCACGTATGGCGGTAAACTCGGTTCGGCGGATTATGCCTAACAGGACACGGCTTTTCGTCTGCGGGTGGGTGATCGCGACCGGCATTTCCACGTTCGGCGCCGACGTGCCGGGCCCGTTAACACCCACGGCCGCATCGGTGATCGACCGGATGGTGCTGATGGACCACTCACGCGCCACCGCGCTCGATCGGTACACCTCGCTCCGCCATTATAGCGTCGGCAACCAGCGCTTTGAAAAGGACGCCGAGGAGACTGTCCAGGAATTTTATAACGCGCCGGACAAAAAACGATTTGAGGTTGTTTCTGTGGCGGGTTCGCCTTATCTTCGCCAAAAGGTGATCGACAGGTTGCTGGAGGCGGAGATAGCGTCGGTGGGAGACGAAAAGCAGGACCAATCCCACATCACTCCGCGGAACTACACGTTCGACTTAACGGGAACAGAATCCATAGATGGGCATTTCTGCTACGTCCTGGAAGTGAAGCCGAAAGTGGCAAAGAAATATCTGATGCGAGGGCGGATCTGGGTGGATGCAACCGACTTTGCGATCGTTCGCATGGAAGGCAGCCCGGCCCACAACCCGTCCTTCTGGACTCGCAAGATCCACTTCATCCGGCGGTATGAAAAGCACGGAGCCTTCTGGCTGCCCGCCTCCACCGTCTCCGAAGCCGATCTCTTCGTGGCAGGCAAGAGCACCCTGCGCATCGACTACTCAGACTACCGGATCAGCGCGCAGAGTGACGCATCATTGTCACCCGACGTTGCCGCGCGCTGAGGCTATCCGCTCGCCGGTTGATCGCCGGTTTCCCGCCGCAGTTCCTCAATCCGGCCGCGGAGTTGCCGGGTGAGGCCGGCATACTTCGGATCGCCGTAGAGGTTGCGCCTCTCGCCCGGATCGTTCTCGAGATCGTACAATTCGAATTCTTCCGGAGGATGGAAGTAGTGGATCAGTTTGTACCGGTCCGTCCGGACTCCACGATTCGGGGGAACCTCCTGATTCCCCGGGTAGTCGTAATATTCGTAGAGCCAGTCTTTTCTCCAGCCGGTTTCGTCGCCCTTTGCGGGTTTCACCAGGCTTCGGCCTTGCAGGTTCCGCGGCGCTTCCACGCCGGCCAGTTCCAACAGCGTGGGCGCAATATCGAGATTCAGAACCATCGCGTCCGACGTCCGGCCTGCCGGGAATAACTGGGGGTAGCGAATCATCATCGGGACTCGAATCGAAGGCTCGTGCATGAAACGCTTGTCGTACATGCGCCATTCGCCGAGAAAAAAACCGTGGTCGGAGGACTGCAGAATCACGGTGTCGTCCAACTGTCCCGATGCGGTGAGCCACTCGAACAAGCGCCCGATATTTTCATCCACTGCAACCAGGCCGGCGTTGTAATCCTTCACTAGTTCTTCGACCGCGCGGGGGTCGTCATTCCCCAAGATGGTAGTCCCGATTTTGTTATTGGCGTTCGCAAAACAACGCGGCTTACCCGGGTAGCCCTTGTAGTCGTCGTCAAATGTCGGCGGCTTGGGAATGGACACTCCGTTATATAAATCCAGATGCCTCCTAGCCCGATAGAACGGCGCGTGCGGCGCCTGAAACCACAACAGCAGGCAAAATGGCTTCTCGCGTTTTTGCTTCAGCCATCCCAACGCCCGGTCCGTGACCAGGTCGTCCACATAACCGCTGTAGATCACCGGCGGCCCGATGTTGCCATTCCGGCCCTCTTGCACCCGTGGGTGATAGTAATTGGTTGCCGCCGCGTTGAATCCAAAATAATAGTCCCAGTACCGGTCTCGCGCTCCGTTTCCAAGGTGCGCCTTGCCGCACAATGCAACGTCATAGCCAGCCGCATGGAGCAAATCGGTAAACAGCGGAATGGACGCGGGGATGGCGTGCTGAGAGTCTCCGTTCCCCAATTGACCCGTTACGTGGGAATACAATCCCGTTAGGGTCGCCGCCCGCGAAGGCGCGCACAGAGAGTTCATGACGAAGGAATTCCGGAACTGCACTCCTTCGCGGCCGATACGATCGTGGTTCGGAGTTTGAAGAATGGAATTCCCCGCCAGGCTCAAGGCATCCGCCCGCTGCCCCTCTCCTAAAAGAAAAAGGATATTCGGCCGGCTTCCGCCGGAGGGCGCCCCGCGCGCCGCGCTCAGCGAAGAGGCCAGCGTGGCCCCGACCGCCGAACTGCCGGCTTGCAGAAAATCTCTTCTAGTCCTGGAATTGTCCGAAGAATTGCCGCTCATCGAAAATCCTTTCTTGTGGTGTTCCGGCGCTGCCGCGTTCCCGGCGCGCGCAATCGGGCTCCGCGCATGGATTGTGCCACTATTGAATATCGCAAAAACGCAACTCTCTATGTTTCGCACCGATAGGAGACGCTTCGGGATTGCCCGGTGGAACTTTCTTTGAGCCTGTTCGCCGGCGGATTACGCAGATATAATAGGAAGC
Organism: Bryobacteraceae bacterium; assembly: GCA_039924505.1. Classification (GTDB taxonomy): domain Bacteria; phylum Acidobacteriota; class Terriglobia; order Bryobacterales; family Bryobacteraceae; genus JBDTAT01. The sequence goes on along the minus strand of JBDTAT010000669.1, from coordinate 6,824 downwards.
TCACACGCTACTGAACGGCGCGATGAGTTATAAATGTTCTAGACCGATGGCGCAAGTGCGCCGTCCGGAGGTGCTTCTATGGCTGCTTTCTGTGTCAACTGCGGTTCTCCTCTCAGCGCAAATGCCGCGTTCTGCATGAAGTGTGGCGCACGCAGTTCCGCGCCCGCCGCGAGTCCGGCGCCGCCCGCCGGTCCGCCAATTCCTCAGCCAATGCCGCCGATGCAGTCCATGCCGCAAGGCCAGCCGATGCCCCTCGGGCCACCGGTGGTGCGCGCGTCGTCGGGGGTTCCCGGCTGGATGAAGATTTTGATGGTCGTGATTGTCGTCTTCGGGCTGTTGGCGGTGGCCGCGGGGGCGGCAATCTATTACGCGTATCACCGGGCGAAAGCCTTTGCCCACCGCAACGGAATCGATTCGGTGATCGAGCAGGTTCAAAACGCCGCGAAGGAGCCGGCCGCGGGGACTCCGGTCCATTCGATACCGGCGAATCTCTGCTCGAAGTTGTCGAATCAAGAGGCCGCCAATCTACTCGGCGAGCCGATTGATCACAACATGAACGCGGCGGGGAACTGTCAATACTTCGGCCCGGCCGGGTTGAGCGAGCAATTGGCGAAACAGGGAATGGCGCGGGTTACCTCCGGCCAGGATGCGAGCCCGGTGGCGGGGGCCGACGCGGCGACGAAACTTCTGGGGGCCTTGGCGACGCTGTCGCAGACTGGAAAGGATGCGCCCTTGCTCACCGTGTCGTACTCGGCGGATGGCGGGCGCGCGGCGATGGCGAGCTACGGGATTATGAACAACGGAATGGGCCGCGCTTTTCAAGGCGCCAGTTCGGAGATTCCGAACCTGGGCGACAAAGCCTATCAGATAGGAAATCTGGGCCTGAATGTTTTCAAGGACGATTCACACTTGAATATTTTTGTGGGTCCGGTGCCGGATGCCAACACGAAGGCCGTGGCCATCGCCCGCGTCATGCTGCCGCGTCTCTAAAGGAGCATCGATATGGCTTACTGCGTAACTTGTGGAGGAGTGTTGACGGAACCCGCCGGCCCGTGTGCGGCCTGTGGCGCCGGGAGCGCCGCCGATACTAACGCGGCAGCCGTCACCCCCGCGCCGGTTGGTTTAACCTCGAACGCCGCCGCCGCATTGTCGTATTCCCTCGGCGCCCTCACCGGCGTTCTGTTTCTGGTGATGGATCCATACAAGCGCGACCCCTTCGTCCGCTTCCACGCGTTTCAGTCGCTGTTCTTCAATCTGGCGTGGGCCATTCTGTGGATGGTCTGGATGCCCATCACTATGATTCTGACGGCCGTCAGCGTGGGAGTTCTGGGGCTGGTATTTCTGCCGCTGGACCTGGCGCTGCTGGCGGCAGGCGTGGGACTCTGGCTGTTTCTGATTTACAAAGCTTACAGCAATCGATTTTATGTGGCGCCGGTCATCGGTAAGTTTGCCGCCCGGCAAGCCGGCTATACGGTCTGAAATCCAGCTCCGCCTACACCAGACGGCACACCCACCGGCTGGACGCATCGCAATACCAGAACACGCCGTTGCGCAGTTTCATCCCATGCGGCTCCGGATCGCTCGGGCGCAACTGAATCTTCGCCAACAACGTTCCGTCCGTGGGGTCCATTTTGTAAATCGCGCGGTCGTTCGACTCCACGCACCAGAGAACGCCGTTATCCCACGCGATGCCGTGCGGCCGAACGCCCGGGGCCGGAATGCTCCGGATGACCTTGCCGGTCTCCGCGTGAATCAGATAAATTCGCACGGCCGGCGGCACGGCAATCCAGTATTGGCCGCCGCCCACCCACTCAAGTCCATGCGCTCCGGTCGGCCGCGTGGGATGGTCCCACTTCACGAGGCCACAGCCCGGTGTGTCGAACGCGCGCAGCGTCTTGCCGTTTTCCGGGTCCACTTTCAGCGTCTTCAAACTGCCGGTGGATCCAATCCACAGCGCGCCGTCTCCGGACGTGATGCCGCTTCCGTGGACGGACTCGGTCTGGATCTCGCGCAGCACCGTCCCATCCTCGTAGCGCACCTTGTGAACCTTATTGGGATCCTTCTGGTCCAGAATCCACAGCCCGTCGGCCGCCGGAGACATGCCATTTGGCATCTGCCCTGGCGCCAAAAATGCTTTCTCCAGGCGCTTGCGGACCACCGGCAACTTATTTTTCTCGACCGCGTCCGGCATCGCCCGAAGCGCTGCCGCGCCCGCCAGCGTCATCACAAAATTCCGTCTGCTGTTCATCGCCATGTCTCCACTCTCCCGCCGGAGGATATTATAGTAGAAGCCTTTCACCAATGCTCTTTCACTTCGATCCCGACCCCGGACCGGAATGTCCCGATATCGTGCGGGCGATTGTGGAAATTCCCAAGGAGTCGTCGAACAAATATGAATACGACCCCACGCTGGGCCTGTTCAAGCTCAGCCGGACGCTCTATTCGCCCATGCACTACCCGGGCGACTACGGCTTCATCCCCGGGACCATCGCGGAAGATCGCGATCCGCTGGACGTCCTGGTCCTGGTAGCCTCACCCAGTTTCACCGGGTGCCTGTTCTATGTTCGACCGATCGGCGTGCTGGAGATGCTGGATTCAGGCGAGCATGACGACAAGATTCTCGCCGTTCCCGTACACGATCCACGCCAGAATGAAGTCCGGTCGGTGGATGACGTTTCGAGTCACGTCCGCCGTGAGATTGAATACTTCTTCCACATCTACAAAGAGCTCGAGAACAAGGTGACAAAGATTATCGGCTGGCACGGCCCCGGACCGGCGCACAAAGTAATTTTGGAGAGCCGCGCCCGTTATCTGGCCGCGCAACCGGCTGTTGATGTTGCCGCAGGCTAGCGGGCCGTGGCGGAAGTCGCGAAAGTCCGTCGCGCGTCCCCACGTCCTGCCGGTTTCCGCCCCCCCGCCGCGGGTCGCGTCCGCGCCAAACGGCTGATCCGAATTCAATCGCTACTTTACGGATCAGGCTTGCCCGGCGGCTGCCTGCGCAACCGACGGGGCTTGGCTAACCCTGGACCGGAGTAGCCATTGCGCGGCCTTGATAGCTGAAACGTGTGAATCGATATATTATGAAAGTCACGGGTCTTTTCATGCAAACACAAATTCGAAAATCGCAACTTTCTTTGGCCGTTGTCATCGTCTTGTTGCTGAGCGCCGGAACCGCATCCGCCCAAACGGCGTCCCTCACCGGACGGATTACCGATCCCGGCGGAGCGGTCGTGCCAGGCGCCGCAATTGGCGTCCAGTCTCTCAACACCGGCGTCTCCAACACCACGCGATCCAACGCCGACGGTTACTACAGCGTCAACGCTCTGCCGCCTGGCAAGTACGACATAACCGTAAGCAAGGACGGTTTCGCGCCCATCAAGCAAGCGGGTTTGGTTCTCGAGGTGCAACAGGTGGCGCGCCTGGATTTCGCCCTGCAAGTGGGCGCCGTATCGCAAAGCGTCGAAGTCAGCGCGCAGTCGGTCATCCTCGATAGCCAAACCGCGACCACCGGGCAAGTGGTCGAATCCCGCCAGGTGACCGAGTTGCCTCTGCTCGGCCGCAATCCCTATGCTCTGGCGATGCTGGTCCCCGGCGTGCGGCCCTCCATCGGCGTGAACAATCTGCCGATCGACCAGATCAGCACGGTCTCATTCGCCATCAACGGGCAGCGCGCGGCGGCGAATGAATTTTTGCTGGACGGCGCCCCGAACTCCGCGCCCTCGCAAAATCAACCCGTGATCAACGCCACGCCGGACTTGGTGCAGGAGTTCAAAGTGGAGACCAGTAACTTTGCCGCCGAGTATGGACACGCCGCCGGCGGCGTCTTCAACGTCGTCACGCGTTCGGGCACCAACGAATTTCACGGCGACCTCTACGAATTCTTCCGCAACGACAAACTGAACGCGAACGACTTTTTCGCCAACCGCGGCGGCAACGCGCGGCCTCCGTTCAAGTTCAACCAGTTCGGTGGAACGTTCGGCGGACCGGTGTTGATTCCCAAAGTTTACAACGGGAAAAACCGCACGTTTTTCTTCGTCAGCGTGGAAAAAGTCCGTTTCATTCAGGGCATGACGTTTGTCGGCACGGAGCCAACCGCGCCGCAGCTCGCGGGCGACTTCTCGAATTTACGCAACGCCCAAGGCCAGTTGATTACCGTCTACGATCCCGCCACCACCGCGCCCTCCGCCAACGGATCGGGTTTCGTGCGGCAGGTGTTCCCAGGCAACATCGTCCCGGTGTCGCGGATCAATCCCGTGGCGCTTGCGATCTCGAAGTATTTTCCGGCCCCGAACCAGCCCGGAACGCCGTTCGTGGGCGCCAACAATTACGTTCGCACAGACGGCAACCGCATCGATAAAGACACTGTCAGCTACAAGGTAGACCACTATTTCAATGAAAATAACCGTTTCTTTGCGCGCTACTCCGCCGACGACACCCCCGACATCCGCGCCGGCGCCTACGGCCAATCGAATCCGGCGTCGCCCTCGGCCGGCCCGCAGATTTTCGGCCGCCGCAATTCGGTGGTGGAAGACACGCAAACTTTCAGCCCCACCTGGCTCGCCACGTTCCGCTATTCGTTTACGCGGCTGTCGAACTTCCGGCCGGCTTTCAGTAATGGTTTCGATATTACGAGTCTCGGCCTTCCATCTTCGCTCGCCTCTGAACTGTCGCCGCGCGCATTTCCGGAAATCACCGTTACCGGTCTCGGCGTCACCGGCTCTATTCCGAACATCATCACCGGAGGCGTACTCGGAGCCACCGACCAGATCCTGCTCGGTAACAGCATTCACGCCCTGCAAGCAAATACCACCAAGGTGCTGGGCGGTCACGAATTGAAGCTCGGCGGCGAGTTCCGCGTCATCCAGATGAACACTCTGCAGACCGGAGCCAACTCGCCCGTCTTCAACTTCACCCCGGCGTGGACGCAAGGGCCGAACCCGGCGCAATCGAGCGGCTCGGCCGGCTCCGGTCTCGCGACGTTCCTGCTCGGGATTCCCACCGGCTCCGCGCAACCCGCTCCGTCATTGGCCCTGCAAACGAAATACTACGCGCTGTTCGTTCAGGATAGCTTCAAAATTACGCCGCGCCTCACCCTGAACTACGGTCTTCGCTGGGAGTACGACACGCCCCGCACCGACCGCTTCAACCAATTGACCAACTTCAATTACGGCGCAACACCGGTCATTAGCGCAGCCGGACTCAATCTGCGCGGCGCTCTGGCATTCGTCGGCGTAAACGGCGCATCGCGCCTCGACTCCAATCCCAACCGCAACAATTTCGCGCCCCGGCTGGGCATCGCCTACCGGCTGGGCGATAAGACCGTCATCCGCGGCGGCGGCGGCATTTTTTATTCGAACAATTGGGGCGTGGGAACCGGGTCCACCGGCTTCGGCTCGTCGGGTTTCTTCGCCAACACGTCGATTGTCGCCAGCCTCGACGGCGTCACGCCCATCGTCACTCTCAGTAACCCGTTCCCGAACGGAATTGTGCAACCGACCGGCTCCCGCCTGGGCGCCGCCACGCTGCTCGGCCAGTCCATCAGCTTTTACGACCGCGGCAACCGGACACCATATAGCGCCCAGTGGAGCATGAGCATTCAGCGCCAGCTTCCCCGGAATGTCCTGCTCGAGGCCGGATACACCGGCAGCCGTGGCATCCGCTATCCGCAAGGAGACACCGGTTTGAATCAGCTTCCGGACGCGGACCTCGCTCTCGGCAACGCGCTCCGCACGCTAGTGCCGAATCCGTTCTACGGCCGGATTTCGAGCGGCATTCTGTCGTCGCCCACCGTCAGCGCGGCCCAGTTGCTACGGCCCTACCCGCAGTACGATGGCCTGGAAAGCGTGGACCTCAATTTCGCCAACTCCACCTATCACGCCTTGGAAGTAAAAGTGGAAAAGCGCTATTCGCACGGCCTGACCATTCTCGGATCGTATACCTACTCGAAGAACATCGACCTGGGCACCGGCTCATTTAGCGGCGATAGCGTCAGCGGCGGCGTCATTCAGGATTACAATAATCTGCGGAACGAGTACGCCCCATCGTCGCTCGACCAGACCCATCGTTTCGTCGGCAACGCCGTCTACGAGCTGCCGTTCTTCAAAAGCGAGCGCGGATTCACCGGCCGCCTGCTGGGCGGCTGGGAAGCCGGCGCGATCGTGAGCCTGTTCACCGGCGGCCCGCTCGGCATCTCCCAGGCGACCAACAACACCTTCGCGCAGGGCGGCGGACAGCGTCCGAACTGGACTGGCGTCAGCGCCAAGCTCGGCAACCCGACGGTGAACCAATGGTTCGACACCTCGCAATTTACCCTCGCCGCGCCGTACACTTTCGGTAATGTCGCGCGCACGCTGGGCGGCTTGCGCAGCGACGGGCTGACGGAGCTCGATTTAACGCTGAACAAGACCATCGCCATCCGCGAGCGCCTGAAACTGCAATTCCGCGCCGAGTGCTTCAATTTCACCAACACCCCGCAATTCCAGGCGCCGGCCACAACGCTAGGCGCGGCCGGCTTCGGCGTAGTAAGCGCACAAAACAATCAGCCCCGTATTGTGCAGTTGGCGCTGAAGCTGATTTTCTGAAGTACTCGCGCAAAACGGAGGCCGTGTTCGCAACAGCCCTTACTTCACAGCGCGAAGTGGAGTTGCTTTGGCTCGATCAAAGTCGCCTCCAAAAAACTTTGATCGACGGGAAAGCCGGCCCGTTCCAGTCTCAGAATTAATTGCTGGCGGTCCTCGCCGAATCAATCCGCTAGAGCCTTGAAACACAGTAGCTCGCACGGAGGCGAAAGCAGATGCTTCTCAAACAGCTCAACATATTCCCGC
>JBDTAT010000668.1:0-5291 GCA_039924505.1 Bryobacteraceae bacterium | reverse complement strand
GGCAACCCGCATTGGCTCCGTTTCGCAAGACCTCATCGCAACCCTCAGGCTCCGGCAACCGCATTGGCTCCGTTTCGCAAAACCCCATCGTAACCCCCAGCCTCCGGCACCCGGCATTGGCTCCGTTTCGCAAAACCCCATCGCGACCCCCAGCCTCCGGCAACCGGCATTGGCTCCGTTTCGCAAAATGGTTTGCATCCCGCAGGCACTGACCCAAATATGGTCGCGTCAACGCCCCAAACCGAACAGGATAAACGGTGCAAAGCATAGAGACGCACGTCATAGAAACAACGAGCCGCGAGGCGCCGCTCTCCGTTTTGCGTGTGTGCCGTATAAGAAGAAGATGACGCGAGCAGCCGATTACGGGGCATAATACGAGTGGAAGCGCATGCCTCTTGTGGAATTTCGCGACGTCTCCTACGAAATCGACGGCAAGCAAATTCTTTCGCGAATCAGCTTCGCGGTTGAGGCCGGCGAGACACTGGTTTTGCTGGGCCGAAGCGGCTCCGGCAAGACAACCGCATTGAAGATGACCAACGGCCTGCTGTTCCCCACGCGTGGGGAAGTAGTGGTGGAAGGACGCTCGACAATCGAGTGGGATCCCATCCGGCTGAAGCGGCGCATCGGGTATGTCATCCAGGAAGTGGGGCTGTTTCCGCATTTCACTGTCGGCGAGAACGTCGGCCTGGTGCCGAAACTGGAGGGCTGGGCGGCAGCGGATGTGGCGCAGCGGGTCAGCCGTTTGTTGGCGGATGTCGGATTACCACCGGCGGAGTTTCTGGCCCGCTATCCCCGGCAACTCTCCGGCGGCCAGCGCCAACGCGTCGGCGTGGCGCGCGCACTCGGCGCCGATCCGGCGCTGTTGCTGTTCGATGAGCCATTCGGCGCTGTGGACCCGGTGACGCGCGTGGAGTTGCAGCGCCAGTTTCTCCAGCTCCGGAGCGATTTTCAAAAGACATCGATTTTCGTGACGCACGATGTGCGGGAGGCTCTGCGGCTGGGGTCGAGAATCGCGCTGTTAGCCGGCGGCCGGCTGGAGCTGATCGCCGAACCGGCGCAATTCCGGCGTGCGGAAACAAAGGAGGCGCGCGCGTTTCTGGCGGGTATTGAAGACTAGCGCAAAGGGTGCGGCGGGCACCACCAGGGCAAACCGGAACCGTTTTGCGCCGCACTCCGTTTTGCGCGGGTTATATTAAATGAAAGACTAGGTCTCGGCCGCGAGATGTTTTATTCGATCGGCAACCGCTACCTGTCCGTCGCGGCTCGGAGCGCCCATTCCGAGCCGCGCGCGTAAGCCAGCGGTTTCCCCGGTACGAACCGAATCCCGCGGTCGAAGACGTGGCGTCGGCGAGGAGATTGACATGCGTCCGGGTCTGGCAACTGAGATGGTGGAATTGACGGCCGAGCATTTGGAATTGGTGCTGCTCTCGATGGCGGTCGCCATCGTGCTGGGCGTGCTGCTGGGCATTGTGTTGACGCGGCGCCCAGCGATGCGGCGGTGGCTGCTGGGATTCAGCAGCGTGATGCAAACCATTCCGAGTCTGGCTCTGTTCGGTTTTTTGATTCCGATCCCGTTCATCGGCGGTATTGGAAAGCGCACCGTGATTGTAGCGCTGGTGTTGTACGCTTTACTTCCAATTTTGCGCAACACGTTCGTCGGAATCGCGGGCGTGGACCCGGCGATTCGGGAGTCGGCCGTCGCCATGGGAATGACGGACGGACAGTTGCTGAGGCAGGTGGAATTGCCGCTGGCCGCGCATACGATTCTGGCCGGCATCCGCGTCGCGACAGTGGCAACCATTGGAACGGCGACCATTGGAGCGGCGATTGGGGGCGGTGGATTGGGTGTGTTCATATTTCGCGGCGTCGCTTCCGTGGATACGACGTTGATTCTAGCCGGGGCGGTGCCGGCGGCGCTGATCGCGCTATTCGCCGACGGAGGGCTGGGGTGGATCGAACGAAAATTGTCGCCGGCTTGATGATGGCGCTCGCCGGGTGTTCGGCGCCGGGGCCGCGCCCACTCCGGATCGGGTCGAAGAACTTCACCGAGCAAGTTGTGCTCGGAGAAATTATCGCGCAGCATCTGGAGCACCGCCTGCACCGGAAAGTGGACCGGCGTCTCAACCTGGGCGGGACGCTGCTGGCGCATCAGGCGCTTCTCAGCGGCGGGATCGATTTGTATCCGGAGTACACCGGAACGGCCCTGGCGGCGGTGTTAAAAGAACGTGCGTTGACCGATCCCGCCGCCTCCCTGGCGCGGGTACGAGCGGAATATTCGCGGCGGTTTCAGGCGGAGTGGTTGGACCCGCTCGGGATCGACAACCGGTTTGCGATGGTAATTCGCGGACCGGAGGCGCGCAAATTCCATTTGACGACTTTGAGCGATGCGGCGAAAGCTGCCGCCTGGAGTCTTGGTGTCGGCTATGAATTTGAGCAGCGCGAGGATGGGTTGCCGGCGCTGAACGCGGCATATCATTTGCGATGGACGGGTACGCCGGCGAGCATGGATTTAGGCCTGCTCTATCAGGCGTTGCAGCAAAACCAAGTGACCATGATCGCCGCGAATGCGACGGACGGCCTGTTGTCGAAAATGGATGTTCGCGTCCTGGCGGACGACCGGCACGCCTTTCCGCCCTATCAGGTGTGTATCGTCGCGCGGCAGGATCGATTGCGCGGCGTTCCCGGACTGCGCGCGGCGCTCGGGGAGCTATCGGGCAAGTTCACCAATGAGATCATGCAGCGGCTGAACTTTGAGGTGGATGGGCAGCACCTGCCGGTCGAGCAGGTGGCCGCGGAGTTTTTGCGGCAGGCGGGGCTGTAGCACGGAAATGACGTAGTTGTAAAACAAATGCAAATATATCGCCGTTCTATTTCTATTGCGGGTTTTGGGCCGTATACTGGGGGCGGATTGCGATTTCTCGCGATCCTCAGTCGTGTTATGAATAATGAATCCACTGGCGGCAGGATCGTTTTTACCTCTCCGGGAATTGCGCAGGTTTCCGCTTCCGCGGTGGTGGAGCGGGCCGCCGCTCTCATTTTGCTGCTGGGAGCCGGTCCCGCGATCGCCGCTGCGGGTGCGGTTGTGTCGCTGCTGTCGCGGCGTTCGCCCTTTGTCGCTCACCGCCGGGTGGGCCGTCACGGCCAAGAGTTCTGGATGCTGAAATTGAGGTCGATGTGGAATCGCCGCGAGCCGGCCGGCGGGCCCTCCGCATGGGTGGAGCGGATCGTCTCCGAACCGGATGAAGATCGGGAAAAGAATCCGGCCGATCCTCGCGTCACCAGCCGGGTTGCCGCGTTTCTACGCCGCCATTCCATCGACGAATTGCCGCAGCTTTGGCATATTGTGCGCGGCGAAATGTCGCTAGTCGGGCCGCGGCCGCTGACGCGCACGGAAGTGATGCGGCATTTCGGCGATTGCGCCGGCGAACTGCTTTCCGTGAAGCCGGGTATTACCGGACTGTGGCAGATTCGCGGCCGCAGCACCGTGAAATTTCCCGCGCGCGCCGCGTTGGATTTGGAATTGGTGCGGAGCCTCACACCCAAGCTGTACTTCGAGATCCTGCTGCGCACATTGCCGGCGTTGCTTAGCGGCAAGGGCGCCTGGTAGCGCTCCCGCCTCTGAAGCCCCATTCCGAGCCGCGACCGCGAGGGAGCGGTTGCCGGCCATAGTCCGCGAATTTCAAGTCGCACCCACGGTACGGAACTGTCACGGAAAAAAAGAGGCCGTCGCTTGACGGCCCGGAGGATATAACAGGACGAAGGATCTGGCGAACTTCCGGCTATTGGCTTACTGCAATGGCGACGCTAGAGGGGCTTGTAATGCCGCCCAATTGAATCTGTATCGGCAGTTTGTCGCCGGGCGTCACGTTCGGAACCACAATATTCAACTGATTCACTCCCACAAATTGGGGGCTGAGTCCGGAAAAGACGACCATAGCGGGCATGCCATCCACCGTCACCTGCGGCGGCGTGACGGTGTTGCGAAGTTTGTCGAGCGAATTCTGACCGTCGGCCACTGCGGAATCCACCGCTCCGAGTCCCGTCGCGTAAACCACGATGGTGTCGCCTGCCTTGGCGGCATGGGTCACCAGGCCCGGGATCAAGCCGGCCGGCCATGCCAGCGAACCGTCGGGATTCTGGGCTATGGCATAGCCGTTCGATGAAAAGATGCCGGGCGAGAACGGCGCGATATTCACCGGTGTGGGTGGCGATGAAACGTTATCGCGCGTCACGATCACATTAACCGTGCCGGAAGTTCCGCTGGGAACGATTCCCCATGGCACTTGAAGATTGATCTGCGAAGTAAGGTTGTGCGCCGCATCGTCCGGTTGCACGAATAGCATCGGAGCCGCCACGGTCTGGGTCCCATTCACAAACTGTACGCTGACGCCGCCGAGCGATGTCGAAAGCGGGATAGTGTCGGCCTGAGCCGATCGGGATGCCAGGCTGGTGCCGAAAATGGAGATCAGCGATCCAGGTGTGACGGCGAGTCCCTTCTGAAAACTGGCGCCGTTCAAGACGCCGCCCGTGGCAATTGCGGGAGTTTGGGCCAGCGCCACGGTTGCTGCGAGCGAGATAAGCAGAAGCGCCCAGAGCGCGCGTCGCACTCCGTTTTGCGCGCGTTCCTTAGAATTAAAAGACGTGGGGATTGGCACGGATTTGCTCCTGCAACTACTATAGGCGAAGGCTGAACCTGCGAACAATGACCAAGGCGTAAAATATTTGTGAAAATCCAGGGTCACCGCGCGGGGAACTGCAGAATGCGCCGCAGCGTGGCGGCGACCTCCGAATCGTGGCCGCCGTCGAGCTCGACCGCGAGAGCCGCTTCGGACAGCGCCTCATTGCCGCGGCCCTGTAAATATAGCAACTGCGCTAACGTCCAATGGGGCTTGAACCAGTTTGGAGCCCAGGCGATCGCACTGCGGAGGCCGCGTTCCAGGGCCGCGGTATCGCCCCGGCTGGCGAGCAGCATCGCGAGATTGTACCAAGCATTTTGCCGGTCTTCGGCGAAGTACGTCGCGCGAATGGCCGCTTCCATCGCCTGACCTTGCGCTTCCCGACGCGATGCCAGGTTCGTCGACCGGTTGGCAAGCTGCGTCATGTCGCGGGAATAGTCCAGATCGGCGCCGGTGTTAGCCGGCTCCCACCGAATCGCCACCCGGTATGCAGCGGCTGCGCCCTGGGCGTTTCCCAGATCAATTTGGCGGCCGGCGATGGCCAGCGCGCGATCCGCCACAACCAGCCGTACGGCATATACACCGAACACCAGACTGGCCGCAATGCCGAAAGCA
>JBDTAT010000667.1:0-2770 GCA_039924505.1 Bryobacteraceae bacterium | reverse complement strand
GTCTTGACTAGGTACTCATTGCAGCCTTCGAGCGATGCGCCGCCGAAATCCGCGGCGGTCAGATGCACCTGCTGCAACATGGTACCCATGGCACCGTCGAGCACGAGAACACGGGTAGCTAAAGAATCGGCAAGCGCCTGTTGACGCTGTTCTGGTATAGTCACTGGAATTCACTATTTTACCAGTTCGCGCCGCACGAGGCCGATCGGGTAGTGCCGCTAGATGTGTGTTGCTGGCGTTTCTGGCTCCGTATGCCCTTCCGATGACGATTCTGCCGTCTAAGTAGCGCGTATACAACAAGCTCTGCGGGAAAAGTCTTGCGGGATTCAAGCCTTTGCCCTTTTTTAGAGTAGGGAAGCCGCGGGGAAGGGTGAGCGCAGCTATTCTCCCGCCGAAGTCTCATTCGTGGAGGTCGTCCCAGTCACGAGGCAACCCGATCCCGAACGCATTTGCACTTCGTGTCCGTGGCCACTTTCGATCAGAATACGCGCCCAAACCAAACACTCAGGCGAGCAGGAGCGGATCGCCTACCTGAGAAGAAAATACAGACCAAGGATGAGGTTCCGGACGAGTTGTTTGCAGCGCATGTGGCGCTAAAAAAACTCTTGGTGAACTCCGACCGGCGTCTGGGTTCCGCACGATGCGCGGGACCAGATCGTGAACCTTGTCCGGCGCCGGTCGGAAAAACTGATATCGGTGCCGGACGCTTCATCGGATGGCTCGACGTGGTCGCCAGCAAGTTCTGCGATTAGCGGGAACGCTGCGGCAAGGTGGAGAATTGGGAGAAGCAGGCCATCGCTGGGTACCATCTGAAACACCCGCTGGAAGGTAATCGGCGGCTGACCGCGTACCGTCGCTCCTCAAGATTTCAAAGATCTTCTGCCGCACTGCGGTCCGTGTAACTTTAGCGATCGCTCCTCCAGGCTTCTTAACAACGGCGTTAGGTCGATTACCAGAGTTGTCTCTTCCAAACCGGCACGCCACCGCTCCCACCGACGAAGCGCGAATCCCCGGAAACCTTTCTCCGGGTCGCGCGCTTTCTCGCCGATCTCTTTGGTTGGCTTGCGCTCGCGTGCCGCCGTGTAAGCTCATCGCGATGCGGATGGAGGAAAGCGGCGCGCCATCCATCCTGGCGAAGCAGATGAGTTCGCCGTCAATTACGGCGGCTTCATTGCGGCGAACGGCTTTCCGCTACGATCAGGTCGACCCGCGCGTTTCGCCCCCTCAAGAAGACTTCTGCAGGTGTACGCCCCCGTTCACCGTCGCCAATCGTAGCGGGGACCCGCCGCCGTTCAAATCCCTACTGACCTGGCGCTGCCGCTTCTGGCCCGTCAGTTCCGGGAAATCGCCACGGACGCCACCATTCACGGTGCTCGCATCCAGGTGCGCCGAATAGCCGGCCGGCATCTCCACATGAACGCCGCCATTCTGCGTCTTGACGTCCAGCCCGGCGCCGTCCCAGTGGTTGCCCGCCAACTCCACATGCACCCCGCCATTTTGCGTCCGGCCCTTCACGTTGCCGGCCACTCGCGTGAGATGCACGCCGCCATTTTGAGTCACGAATTCGATATTCCCACGCACGTGCTCGATCCTGATTCCGCCGTTGCGCGCCGTCAGGTTCAGGTCCGTTTGCCGCGGGACAAACACTTCGTAAGAGACGCTCCATGGCTTTCCCGACGGACCATCCGCCGCGACTTGGCCGCCGGTCGCGTGGATAATCACCTGGGCGGCGAGCGCCTTGGCATCGCCGTCGTTGTCGCCTTGCGATTGAACCTTCGACCGCACCAGCACGTCGGCGCGATCCCAAGCTTTCACCGACATGCCTCCGTTGGGGCGCCCATCGATGGCGAGACGGCCCGCGGAGGGGATTGTCTGTTCCCGAATTTCACAGAAGCGCGCGAGAGATCCGCCGAAGGAACGCTCGTCGCAGTTCAGTTGTTTGTCTTGCGCGGCTAAAGGAAGCGCCGCCAAGCACAGAAGAGGGAGTGTGTATTTCATGCGGGTTGGACGCAGCGTACGGGCCAAAGTCCCGCACTCTACCGAGCTTCATTGTGCCGCGTGCACGGCGTCTTCCACTTCCTTCCGATACCCGTTCAGCAGCTCTCGCGTCTCCGCCTCGAACCGCAGCACCAAAACAGGCTGCGTATTCGACGCTCGCACCAGCCCCCATCCGCGCTGAAAATTGATTCGCGCGCCGTCTACTTCCAAAACGTCGTAAATCCGCTTGAAATGGTCCGTCACGCGCGCCACCACCTGAAATTTCCGGTCGTCCGGGCAATCCACCCGTATCTCCGGCGTAGTGACGGTTTTCGCCAAATCCGCCAACTGCGCGGAAAGCGGCTTGCCCGATTTCGAAACAATCTCCATCAACCGGCAGGCCGCGTAGAGCGCGTCGTCGAAGCCGAAATAGCGGTCGGCGAAAAACATGTGGCCGCTCATCTCGCCCGCGAGCTCCGCGCCCGTCTCCTTCATTTTCGCCTTGATGAGGGAATGCCCGGTTTTCCACATAATCCCGTTGCCGCCGCGATCGTGGATATCGTCGTACAACTGCTGCGAGCATTTCACTTCGCCGATCACCGTCGCACCCGGCTTGCGCGAGAGGATCTCGCGGGAATAAACGATCATCAGTTGATCGCCATAAATTACCATCCCGTTCTCGTCCACCGCGCCGATGCGATCGGCATCTCCGTCGAAAGCGATTCCGAGGTCCGCGCCCTTTTCTTTCACCATCGCTACCAGGTGATCCAGGTTGGCCGGAACGGTGGGATCG
>JBDTAT010000666.1:0-4028 GCA_039924505.1 Bryobacteraceae bacterium | reverse complement strand
CAACAAATTATCAGGCGCGGTTTCCATGATGACGGCGGGGCTGGTGGCCGGCGTACTTTTCGCGATGCCGGCGTTCCTTGAAGCCTCCGCGAATACCGGCGGCACGGAAGCGGGAATCTCCAAGGCTGTCCGCCACGAGATTCTGATGCTTCCCTACTACGGCATCTTCGACGACCTCAGCTACCGCGTGGACGGCAATACCGTGACGCTCTACGGCCAAGTCGCGTGGCCGACGCTGAAGTCCGATGCGGGCAATGTTGTCAAGCACATCGAAGGCGTCACCCGCGTCGTCAACAACGTTGAAGTGTTGCCGCTATCGCCATTCGACACGCGAATCCGTTTCGCAACAGCCCGTGCGATATACGGGTTCCCGACCTTGAACCGCTACGCGATGGGCACACACCCGCCGATTCACATTATTGTGAAAAACGGCCACGTTACGCTGGAAGGCTTTGTCGACAATCAGAGTGACAAAAATGTCGCCGGCATCCGCGCCAACGGCGTTTTCGGGGTTTTCTCGGTCACCAACAATTTGCAGGTGGACAAGAGTTAATCCGTCCGGACAATGGCGCAGTCAGCACGTTGTTCTCGCGGAGCGGCCCGCCTCCCTCCTTGGGCGGGCCGCTCTTTTTTATTGTTCCGCTCCGCTCCGCTCGGGCGCGCTGTCACCCTACGCTAAACTGGTCGTATGGACGATCCTGTCGCCACGCTTCCACGATCTATCGGGCGGCCCGCCTGGCAATCTGCCGTCGGCAACATCGCTGCCATCTTTCTGTTCATCGTCTTCATCGTCAGCGGGTTTTGGAAAATGTACGATCCGTTCACCTGGGCGACGGTCGCCGAGGAGCTGCGCGTTCCTCCCAACTTGAGCATGGCGTTGACGCTCCTCCTGGCGGTGGGCGAAAGCTTTGCCGCGCTGATGATCCTGATACCCCGATTCCGCCGCTGGGGCGCGTGGTTGGTGGGCTTGCTGCTGGTCGTCTTCATGATCTACATCGGGGTAAACTACAACTTCCTGGTAGGTAAGGATTGCAGTTGCTTTCCGCTGGTGAAGCGCACGGTCGGACCCGGCTTTTTCGAGGGTGACGCGGCGTTGCTTTTGTTGGCGGTGCTCGCCGGTCTCTGGTCCCGGCCCGCTGCCGGTCTGCGTGGCGCGGCGACGATCCTGGCCGCGCTTGTGGTTCTCACGGGCACATCCTACGCCGTGAATGCCGCGCGCCAAACCGGCACGAAAGCTCCCGACGCCCTCACGGTGGATGGCAAGCCGTATTCGCTCCAGCAAGGGCGCATCTTCCTGTTCTTCTACGATCCGGAATGCGGCCACTGCGACCAGGCAGCCCGTCATATGGCCAAGTTGAATTGGGGCGACACGGTGGTCATCGCCATTCCCACGCGCCAGCCGCAATTCGCCGCGGCGTTTCTACGCGACACCGGCTTGAAAGCGCTGACCTCCTACGATCTGGCGCCGCTCAAGAAGCTCTTCCCCTTCGTCGACCCGCCGTTCGGCGTCGCCCTGGAACGTGGCCGGGAAAAGGGTGCCGTCTCACACTACGATCCGCCCGAGCCGGCTCCCACGCTTCACCGGCTTGGCTACGCACAGTAAATTCAGGAGACCTATGAAAAACCTTGCACTCGCGATTTCTCTCACGGTAATAGGCGGCGGAGTGGCCGTCGCTGCTCCTGCGCCGCAAGCGAAGACTCAACCGGCGGCGAAGGCAGCGACCGATCCGGTTTGCGGCATGAAGGTCGACGCCAAGACGGCCGACCAGTCCGTCTACCAGGGGAAGACGTATTACTTCTG
Source organism: Bryobacteraceae bacterium (assembly GCA_039924505.1). Lineage (GTDB taxonomy): Bacteria > Acidobacteriota > Terriglobia > Bryobacterales > Bryobacteraceae > JBDTAT01. The sequence goes on along the minus strand of JBDTAT010000666.1, from coordinate 2,227 downwards.
CAGCAAAGAAGATAAGGCCGCGTTCGACAAGCATCCGGCGAACTACGTTAAGAAGTAGCGCTTCCCAGTAATTCGCGCACAACGGCGCGCGGCGGCTGCGCGTTTCCGGCGCCCGCTGAGGACGCCGCCGCGCCCGGTGCGCTTAGGGCCTGTTGCAATATAACCTGTCCAACCACTCCCTTACCCGGCGTAGCCGGAACCAAACAGGAGCGGTAAAAAGCCGTCGGCAACCGCTGAAAGGCCGGGGGCGGTCGCGGCTCGGTTCTGCGGCCCCTGCTTGCGGGGAAAGGCATTATTTTTCATCACCTTTGGTGGGCCGCAGGCGCATGGAGCACTCCCTGGCGGTCGCGGCCCGGTTACGATGCGTGGAAGTTCGAGGCACTCACGACACGCTCTGAGAGCCCGTAGACATTAGTCGAGATTCGCACCTCCAAAATTATTCCGTTCGTTTTGGCAAGAATCCAACTACGTAGGTACTCACGACCGTTGGCGGCGGTCAAGAGTGGCAGAAATGTCGAATCCTGCCGCCGGATTGGCCGGTGCAGGTCCCAATGCAAAATGGCCCACAGCGGGTTTCGCCGTGGGCCATTTGCTTGCGGGAAGGAGAAAGCTTAATCGGTCGAATCGGAGGGGCGGCGCTTCAGCGTCGGGCGGTCGTCATCGTCGCTGCCGGACGTTCCCTTGTCACCGCTTCCGCCGTCAATCGTCCCGGAGGCAGGACTCTTCCGCAGCCGCGGGCGATCCAGATCCTTCGGATCGATCTTGCGGCGGTTATGCATGGCGTACAGGCGCGCTTTGACGTCGTTAAATTCAGAGGTCGTCACCACGTATTCCGGCTTCGGCTTCAAGTCTTCCTGGATGTCCTTCTGCACCGCTTTGATGCGATCCTCGGTCGGCGGATGAGTGGAGAAAATCTTCGACATCGTGCCCGGCTTTTTCTTCTCCAGGGTTTCGATCTTCTCGAAAAAGTCGACGAACGCCGTCGGATCGTAGCCGGCCTTGTACATGTATTCCAGGCCCAGCATGTCGGCCTCCGACTCCATGGCGCGTGAGAATTTGAGGAACGTCACCGGGACCAATACGCTGGCCGCCTGGTAAATTCCGTATCCTGTCCAGCCGCCCATGAAGATCAGCGGAATCGTCGCCAGTCCGGCAATCTGGCCGCGGGTGGCCTGCCGCGTGCCATGCCGGGCGGCAACGTGGGCAATCTCATGCGCCATTACGCCGGCCAGCTCCGCTTCGGTATCCGCCTTCAAAATCAGGCCGGAGTTGACAAAGAAAAATCCGCCCGGCAGCGCGAACGCATTCACTTCCTCGCTGTCGATCACCTTGATTGTGAACGGCACCTTCGCGTCCGAATTGCGCACCAGGTTCTGTCCCAGCCGGTTCACGTATTCGGTGACGACGGGATCGTCCACCATCTTGGCCTGCTGTTGCACCTGCATCGCCAACTGCTTGCCCATGGCGATTTCTTTTTGGATGGAATAGAAGTTTACGCCCTTGCCGACGTCGCGGCTCCCAATTTCGTCCGGGTCCTTCTCTTTATTCTTGGCGGATGCCAAGGGAACGGAGACACACACCACCATGGAAGAGATCGCCACGGAGGAAAGCAATCGAGAGCGGAAGCGAAGCATATTGGCTCCTTATTAAGCAACTCGCGCAAAACGGAGGGCGGCGCGGAACAGTTCCTTGCCGGACTAGTGGCGCCCGCCGCACCCGTTGCGCTCTGGAGCCAGTATCGCGAACAGTTCCCCGTTACCAGCCACCTGGTGTATCTGAACCATGCCGGCGTGGCCCCGCTTTCCAAGGCCGCCTCTGACGCCATGCGCCATCTGGCCGACGACGCCTGTCAGTTTGGATCCTTCCATTACCAGGAGTGGCTCGCCGCTTATGAAGGCGTTCGCACCGCCGCGGCGCGCCTGATTGGCTCGAAAAGCACTGAAATCGCGATCGTGAAGAATACCTCCGAAGGCATCGCCACTGTCGCCATGGGACTCGATTGGCGGAGCGGCGACAAGGTGGTCGCTTTCACTGAAGAATTTCCCGCTAACTATTTCCCGTGGAAGCGATTAGAGAACAAAAACGTTCGTCTGCAATGGCTCTCCGTGGACGCTTCGCTCGACGAGATTGACCAAGCCAGCCGGGGAGCCCGGCTGCTCGCGATCAGCTTCGTCCAGTATCTGGGAGGCCGCCGCTCAGACCTCGAAGCCATCGGGGAAATTTGCCA
>JBDTAT010000665.1:0-20916 GCA_039924505.1 Bryobacteraceae bacterium | reverse complement strand
AGCGGGCCTGCGGATTTGTGGCCACGTAGGCTACCGTAGTGGGCGAACCCAGCGCGACCTTCTGGCCCAGCGAATTGTAGGGTGTTACGTTGCTGCCGCTGTTCGCCGCTCCCGCCGGATTGACGATGGCCCGGTCCGTGGCCGAGTCGTTATTCAGGTTGGAATCGAGACCGCTTTGAACCGTGGCGTATTCCGGCGACTCGAAGATGTAGGTGCCCGAGAGCGTCCAGTTGCCGGCGGCATTCTTCAACCACCAGTTGCGGCCGGCGAAGGGATGGAAATCGTAGATCCCGCTGAATGTGAAACGATGCCGGCGGTCCAGCGCCGAGGAGGCCCAGTCGCCGCGCAGATTCTGAAAGTTCTCAGGCCGCCGGGGCGTCAACACCGTGGAATTCACCGTGGCCGTAGAATCGTCGAGATTGTGGCTCCAGGTGTAGGCGGCGACGTATTGGAAATTTTTCGAATAGCGTTTGTTGAGCTGCAGCGCCAGCCCGTCGTAGCGTGAATTTCCGAGCGGCTGATAATCGGTGATGGTCTGCGTGAATCCGTACTGCGCCAGCGGGTTCGACGGAATCGCCTGCAACGCTCCCAACGTCCAGTTCAGCGCGGCGAGCTGTGCAGCCGCGGGGGCGGCCAGAAATGTCGGCAGGTTCTGCGACGGGGTCACGGCCGAGGTGCGGTTGATCTGGTTCTGCGCGTAAAGGTGAACGCCGCGGGTGCCCACGTAGCGCGCCTCGATGGTATAGTCGTCGGCCAGCAGGCGCTGGACGCCGATCGTGTAGTCGATGGCATAGGGCAGCGCCTGGTCGTCGTTGTATGACGTGATCTGCGCGCGCGCCTGTTGCGGCGTGGCGGGCGGGGGCAACACACCGGGCAAACCGCCGGCCGCCAGAAAACCCGGAACCGGTGTGCCGAGAGCCACGTTTTGCGTCGTCTGGTAGAACGCCGGCTCGCCATTGATGTTCATGTTGCTGTACGTGTTGTCGCCGGCGATCCCGATTCCGCCCCGAATGGACCATACGCCTGAGGTTCCGGGCGAATACGCGAAGCCCAGCCGCGGCGCCCAATTGTGGGCAGGCTGCGGCGCCGCGAAGGTAATCACGCCGGGCACATCCGCTACAGCGCTTAACTTCTGCGCGCGCGTGGCGATGGGAACGGTCAGAAACTCGTAGCGCAATCCGAGATTTATCGTCAGATTCGGCCGCAGGCGGAAGTCGTCGTTGACGAAGGCCTCATTGTCCAGGTAGCCGACCGGAACGCCGCCGGCCGCTCCCACACTGCGCTGTCCGAAAACGTCCGGACTGAGATCGCGCAGATAGCGGTCCAGATTCGAGTATGCGTAATCGCCGCGGGCGCTCTGCACGAACGTGCTGCTGGCGATAATATCGCGGAACACGTACCCCATCCGGAGCGTATGCCGTCCGCGCGTCCATGTCAGGTTATCCGCGGTCTGGTATTGATTTTGAATATAGCCCTGCGGCGATCGCGAATCCGGTCCCAATTGCAACTGCAGATCGCCGAGGATGTCGATGTTCGGAAAGGCGCCGAGCCCCGGGAACTGCTGGCTTCCCACCTCGAAATTGTTATTCTCGCGGTTGAACGATACGCGCAGCTCATTTTCGAGGGCCGGCGAAAAGGCGTGAAACTCCGAGATCGAGACCAGATGCCGGTTGTTTGGCACCGTGCTGTAGAACGCCGGCAAATCGGCGGCGGTATCGATGCCGCTATACCGGTTGTAAATATAGCGCCCGCGCACTTGGTCGCGGCCGCTGGGGTTCCAGTCCAGACCGCTCACCAGGTTGTACGAGTTGGAATACGCCGGCGCGACAATGGAAACAGGGGCGATCGGAATGGCGGCGCCCGCCACGGAGGTGGAACGCGCGCCGGCCGATCCGTCCGCGGCGCCCGGCAGATACTGCTCCAGCACCTGCAGATTGGTCTTGCTAAGGCCTGCGAGGCCGTCGAGAATCCGGTAGCCTCCCGCGGTCGGAGCGTAAATGGTCTGCTTCGGCGTCGCCGACGCTCCGAAAGGAATGAACTCGAAATCTCCGAAGTAGAAAAGCTTGTCTTTGAGAATGGGACCGCCCAGCGTGCCGCCCAGGCGGTTGCTATCGAATCGCGGATTGGAATAAATCCCCTGATGGACCAGCGTCGCGTCCACCGCGTCCAGCCGACGGTTCTCCAGGTACTCATAGAGCGATCCGTGAACCCGGTTGGCGCCACTCCTCACTACCATGTTGAAGATGCCGCCCGACGCGCCGGCGAACTCCGCGCCGAAGTAGTTCTGCAGGATGCTGAATTGCGCGACGGCCTCGTTCGACACATAGACTACCGGTCCGGTCAGATTATGATTATTGTTGTCGACGCCGTCGATGTTGAAACTATTGCTGGTGGGGCGCTGGCCTCCGACGCTGGGCCCGGCGCCGAACCCGATGCCGCCCGAAGATGCGACCCCTGCGCCGAGCAGGCTGAGGTTCAGCACGCCCCCGCCGGTGGAGGCCTCCATCAGATTGGTGGCGCTTCGCGAGTCGAACGTGTTTTGCAACTGCGCGGTCGCCGTGTCGATCGCGGCCGGCGCCTCCCGCACTTCGATCGTTGCGCTGAGCGGCGCAACCGCCAGCGTTAAATTTACCGGCGTAGTGCGATTTAATTCCAGCTCCACGTTGGCCTCGGCGGTGGTTTGAAAGCCGGGGGCCGCGGCCGAAACATCGTAGCGGCCCACCGGCAGATTGTTAATCCGGTATTCACCGCGGGCGTTAGCCACGGCCCTATACTCGCGATGGGTATCGCGGCTGGTGGCGGCGACGGCTGCATTCGGAATGCCGGATGCGGAAGCGTCGTATATGACGCCTACCAAAATTCCGTCCGTGGCTTGGCCGCACGCGCAGGCCGACACCAGCAAAAGCCCCGCGAGCCCGTACAGCAGCTTCGACGCGCTGGAACGCGATGCAGCAATCGCCAAATCCGCCCGTGTTTCTCGTTTTAACCTGATGGTTTCCATCTTCGACTACCTTCTTTTCCGCGGTTCCGCAAGAATACCCGTTTCGTTCAAAATGACAATGTCCACGCGCCGGTTGCGCGCGCGTCCTCCCTCGGTGTCGTTCGATTCGATGGGCGCGGTGTCGGCGTAACCGCCGATGGACAAGCGCTCCCGCTCCACCCCGAACCGGCCCGCGAGCAGTTCCAGCAACGCGATACTCCGGGCCGCCGACAGCTCCCAATTGCTGGCGAAGCGCGGAGTGTGGATCGGGATCGAATCGGTATGGCCCTCCAGCCGGACCGGGTTCGGCAGCTTATTGACGGCTTCGGCGACTTTTCCTATACCCTCCATCGCGTCGGGCGTGATCGCGTCTTCCCCGGATGGGAACAGCGCCGCCTGCTTGAAGCTGATTACCAGTCCGCGCGGCTCCATACTGATCTGAATCCGCCCGCTTTCGATCTCTTTTCGCAGTTCGGCCGCCAGCAGTTTGTAGGACGGCGTGAGTTCCACCACTTGCTGCGGGTTCTTCTTTTCGGCCGCCGGTTTGGTGACACCGCCCGGTCCGCGCATCATCGCGTTGCCTTGTCCTTTGTCGCTGACCGTGCCGCCCAGAATGGCCGCGACCACGGACTTTATTTTCGGGCCGTCGAAGGCCTGCTTCACCGAGTCCGACACCTGTTGGGCCTTGCCCTTATCGGCCTGCGAGGTGGCAAACATCACCACGAAGAACGCAAACAGCAGCGTGATGAAGTCGGCATAGGACACCAGCCATCGCTCGTGATTTTCGTGCGCGGGATGCCGGTTTTTTCGACGCATGGTGGCCTGCTGTCCTATCAGCTTTCCGCGCCCACCGGCTCACGGGACGCCTTGGCGTTCTTCGATTCACTGGCCGCTTTCGGCGCTGCCTGGCGGGGCTCGCCGTACGCCTCCAGCTTGCTGCGGATCAGCTTCGGGTTTAATCCTTCGACGATGCCGGCCACGCCTTCGACAATCAGTTCCTTGCGCTGGATTTCGCGATGCACGCGGGCCTTGATTTTGTTCGCCGCCGGCAACAGAAACAGGTTCGCCAGCGCCACGCCGTAGACCGTGGCGACGAATGCGACGGCGATGCCATGACCCACTTCGTCGATATTGGCCAGGTTCTTCATCACCTGAATCAGACCCAACACCGCGCCAATGATGCCAATGGTCGGCGAATAGCCGCCGGCGCATTCAAATACTTTCGCCTCGGCTTCGGCTTCCTGCTCCTCCAGACCGATTTCCAGTTCCAGCATCTTGCGGATCTCGAGCAGGTCGGTGCCATCGACGGCCAGGTTCAGCGCCTTGCGCAGAAACAAATCCTTGACGACCAGCGCCTCCTGCTCCAGTGACACGAGGCCGTTCTTGCGCGCCTTGGTGGCGTAGCCGATAATCTCCTCGGTGAGCGCCTCAAGCGGAAGCGTGCGATCCAAAAAGACCGACGTCAGACGCCGGAGCGCGCCGGAGATGACCGGCATCGGGGTGTTCACCATGGTTGCGCCAATGGTTCCGCCCAGCACGATGAGCGCAGCGGTTATCTGCGCGACATCCTTGATGGAGCCTTTCTCCAGGATCAGCCCCCCTAGAATTCCAGCCAAGGCGAGAAGCAGGCCGCCGATGGTTGCCAGGTCCGGTTTTGCGCTCCCGGAATTGCCGGGGTCTTTGCTGTTTGCCTCCATGTTATGTTATCCGGGCGCGGCCTATCCCAGGCCCACGCCAGCCGAGTCAACCCCATCCCGGGCCCGCGCCATCCCAGCCAACCCCGTCCCAGGCCATGCCATCCGAGCCAACCCGGCCGTGTCCCAGCTAGGACAACTGGCCCGATTGGTCCTCCTGTCCGGCGCCGGAGCCGCGCCGCGCGGGAAGTGGCGTCGCCGGCGCACATGGCAAAGCCGGCGCCGCGCCCGCGCCGTTTTGCAATTGCCTGCAAACAGCATGACGAAATTCGATTACACGCTTTACCACTTCTTCGGACGATTCCAGAACGATGAACTTCTGGCCGGTCGTTAGACTGATGACCGTGTCCGGCGTCACTTCTACATGCTCAATCAGATCTGAATTCAGAATGAGTGGGGCGTGGTTGATACGCGTCAGTTGAATCATGCCGCTGCCTCCTTCGGTCCTGCAACGTTCCAGCGGTAGCGCTGGCTCTAATTTCTTATCGGACGGAGGACCGGAAGTCTGATAGGGCGGACTGGGTAGAAACCGAAAACTGGAAACCGGATAGAAAATTCAAGCCGGAGGGCGGGGCGCCGGGGTTTTCGTGGCGGGAACTCCCAGGGCATGGCGAAACTCAAAGCTCTCCCGGAAGCCGAAACCGCCGCCGCCGAGCCGTGGCCGGCCTTCACAATTTTGGCCGCGACGAAGAAGTCGAACGCTGCGACGCGATGGACACGCGGGAATATGCCGGCGAGAAGCGTCTGTCACGAAATAACCATGCCATCTAGCCCCATCGGAATCGGCTACCGAGCCTGGGGGCCCTCTGGGCACGTGAGGGAGCGGTGTGTAAGGTAATTTCGTAACAAACCCTTCCCGCGCCGCGGACACGTTTCTCAGAGTGGCGGCCGCCGTCACGTCAGTGAAAATCGTACGACGGCACGGCGGCGGACGCAGGCGCCGGGCAGGCCCGCACGTCGTGGGCTTTGACCGAAATCGCGCCGCGTTGGTTTTGCAACACGCCATCGACCACTAGATACGCATGGCTGAGTACGGTCGCGCGAAGGCGCGCGAACACATCCGGTTTCAGGATAATGTTTACGATGCCGGTTTCGTCTTCAAGGCTGAGAAAGACGAAACCTTTGGCGGTTTGCGGCTGCTGACGGCAGATGACCATTCCAGCGACGCGAATGTGGCATCCGTCGGGCCGGTGCTTCATGGCCGCTACCGTTGCGACCCGCATACAGTCGAGCTGTTCCCGATGAAAACGCATGGGGTGAGCGCCGATGGATAGTCCGGAGCCGGCAAAGTCCGCATGTAGCCGTTCGACTGGGTTCATCGGTTTCAACGGCGATGGTGCTTGGGGTGGCGCGGTGTTCTCCAGTAATTCACTCACGGGCCGTAACGCGAGTTCCGATTGCCAGAGCGCATCGCGGCGATGGCGCGGTTCGGAACCGGTGCGATTGAGTGCGCCAAGACCGGCGAGCGTCTTCAGTTCGTCCTTGGAAATGCTGGGAACGCGGCGGCGCAGATCGTCGATGCTGGAAAACGGCGACTGGGTGCGCTCTATAACAATGGTTTCCGCGGTCCTCTGGCGGAAGCCTTTCACGTAGTTGAATCCGAGGCGCACGGCGCGCTCCTCAATCGAGCATGGCCATTGGGAACGCTCCACATCCACCTGTAGAAAATGCAAACCGTGCCGCTGGGCGTCTTTCACTAGCGTGAGCGCGCTGTAGAATCCCATCGGTTGGTTGTTGAGCATCGCCGCCAGGAACGCGGCCGGGTAATGGCACTTGAGATACGCGCTGGCATAAGCGATAAGCGCGAAGCTGGCGGCGTGCGACTCGGGAAATCCGTACAGCGCGAAAGCTGTGATCGCCTTCACTATTTTATCTTGCGTTTCGCCGTGGATGCCCTTGCCCGCCATGCCGGAGCGCAGGCGCGTTTCGATCGTTGCCATGCGTTGCTGGGAGCGCTTGAAGCCCATCGCGCGGCGCAGCTCTTCCGCTTCTCCCCCTGTGAAATCGGCGGCGATCATCGCCATGCGCAACAGTTGCTCCTGAAACAGCGGGACGCCCAGCGTGCGCTTTAAAACCGGCTCTAACAGCGGATGCGGACACACCGGCCGTTCCATGCCCTCGCGCCGCCGCAAGTATGGATGCATCAGGTTGCCTGCAATCGGGCCAGGCCGGATGATGGCCACTTGCACCACGATGTCGTAAAAGTTCTTCGGCCTCATGCGCGGCAGGGACGACATCTGCGCGCGGCTCTCGACTTGAAACATCCCCACCGTGTCGGCCTTCTGCAGCGCGGTATAGACGGCGGGATCGTTCGCCGGCAGTTGCGCCAAGTCCACCTCCTCGCGATAGTGATCGCGGATGAGCGTAATCGAATCGCGGAGCACGGCCATCATGCCCAATCCCAGCAAATCCACTTTGATCAGCCCCAGGTCGGCGCAATCGTCCTTGTCCCATTGCACGATCACGCGGCCTGGCATGGTCGCCGGTTCGAGGGGAACAATCGAGTCGAGCTGGCCTTGACAGATCACCATGCCGCCGGAGTGTTGCCCCAGGTGCCGGGGTAGATCGAGAATCTGGCGCGACAAGCTGCGAAGCTTGGCCACGCGCGCATCCGCAACGTCCAGCCCGGCTGTTTCAAATTGCGGCTCGGGACGGTTCTCCGTTTCCCAACCGCCTCGTGACGACAACTTTGAGATCCGGTTCAGGGTCTCTTCATCGAAGTCCAGCGCTTTGCCCACATCGCGCAGCGCGGAACGGCTTCGGTAGCTGATGACGTTCGCCGTCATCGCCGCGCCGAGTTTCCCATAGCGTTGATAGACATATTGAATCGCGCGCTCGCGGTCGCCGCCGCTGGGCAGGTCGAGATCGATGTCCGGCCATTCGCCGCGCTCCTCGCTTAGAAAGCGCTCGAATAGCAGCTCCATCTTGATCGGATCGACGGCAGTGATCCCGAGCGAGTAGCACACGGCGCTGTTGGCGGCCGATCCGCGTCCCTGCACCAGAATGCCTCCCCTGCGGCAGAATTCAACGATGTCCCAGACGATCAGGAAGTAGCCGGAGAGCTTCAGCTTTTCGATCAAACGGAGTTCACGCTCGATCTGCCGGTAGGCCTTCTCGTGATGCAGTCCGTAGCGGCCGAGTGCGCCCGACATGGTGCGCTCGCGAAGCACTGAGTCCATCGTTTCGCCGGGGCCAACGGGATAACGCGGGAACTCATAACCAAGATCGGCCAGCGTGAACTGCAAGCGGCCGGAGAGTTCCATTGCCCCAGCGATCGCCTCCGGCGTATCCGCGAACAGCCGGCGCATCGCGCGCGCTGGTTTCAGATAGCGCTCGGCGTTTCGTTCCAGCAGACGGCCCGCCTCGCCGATGGTGGTCTTGTTCCGCACGCAGGTGAGCACGTCCATCAACTCGCGCCGCGAGGCTCGCGCGTAGCGAATCCCGTTGGAGGCGATTAACGGCAGCTTCCACTTCGTGGCGATCGCCGCCACCTGCTGGTTGCGAACTTCCCCCGTGCGGTCCAGATGCCGTTGCAGTTCGGCGTAAACGTTGCCCGGCCCATGGACATCGACCAGAGTCTCCATGGGTTGAGAGCCGTTTGCGATGCAAATGAGGCCTTGCGCAAATTGCCGGAACTCGTCGTCGGTCGCCGCCGCCGCGCCTTTCGCCGAACGCAGCTTCATCGTTGAAATCAACCGGCAAAGATTCCGGTACCCGGTGCGGTTCTCCACCAGCAGAACGCGCCGTCCGCCGCGCGCGGCGGTGACCTCCGCGCCGATGTGCGGGCAAATACCGGCTTTCTTCGCAGCCTTGTAGAAGCGCGGCGCGCCACTGACATTATCGGTATCCACCAGCGCCATCGCCGGAATCTCCAGCCGCGCACATTCTTCGATCAGGTCCTCGGGCAGTGAGGCGCCTTCGAGAAAACTAAATGCCGAGCGGGCGTGCAGCTCGGCGTACATCAGTCGTAGCTCCCGTCGAGGAACCACTGCTTGGCCGCGCAATAGATGCGATAGACGCCGCGATCTTCCAGCACGGCATCCCATTCGTCGCGGCTCCAGGCCGTATCCGTCCACCAATCCCCCGATGTCCGCCAGGGACCCGCCGTTTGCACGATTCCGCCGGAGACGCGCTCGGAAAGAAGCCGCCGCGGACGACCCTCGTGCAGGATGACGCGCGCCATCGGAGGAGGGCGGAAGTAGCGGATCGCCAGCCGCGGATGGGGTCGCGCCGTGTCCTTGGGCAGGCTCGGCTCAAACGCGCAGGGGCGGAATCGATAGGCATCCGGCCTGTGCGTATTCAGAATCTCGGGCGAACCCACTCGATCTTCTCCGGCCAGCACTTTCAGCCGTGAGAGCAGCAGGTGCAGCTTCTCCGGTTCCGGCGCGGCGGGCAGGAACAGTCCGCTTTGCAGGATGCGTGGTTCCACTGGATCGAGCCTGATCTCGATCCCCGTCATGGCCGCTGGCGGCGGGCTGGCCTCGAGCGAAAGCTGCACCTGCTTGAGCAGCGCCCGCGCATCGCGCATGGGAAAGGGCAGCTCGATTACGCGCTGGAATTCGCCCGCGTCGAGCATGAGATTCACCGTGATGCGGTTGGTCGCTTGACCATCGTCGTCGAGCTTGCGCGTGAGTTCCTGCAACTGCGCCGACGCGGCAAACAACAGCGGTTCCAGCAACTCAACCGGGTCGTCAAACTCCCGCCGCGCCGTGTACTCGGACGCCGGAGGCCGGATGGCGAGAAGCGCGTCGCCTTGTCCCAGCGCTAGCCGGCGCAATCGGCTTCCTTCTTCGCCCAGCCGTTCGACGAGTCCCATCTCGGGCAATGCCGCCAATTCGCCGAGCGTGTGGATTCCCCAGCGCAGAAGCGTCAACGACACTTCCGCCGATGCCCGAAGGGCTTCGACCGGCAGAGCGGCCAGAGTATCCGCTTCCTGCCCGGGAGGAATGATCGTGACTCCTGCGATATTCCGCGCCGCCAGCACCGCCGCCGGCGGATTGGAGGCTATCGCGAGGTTGGCGGTAATACCCATCTCCGCGCCCCGGCGCGAAATCTCGGAGGCGATCTGATGCGTGCTGCCGATCAGCCGGTTGAGTCCGGCGATCGAAAAGACAACGGCTTCTGCGGCCGATTCGACGAGCGGAGAAAACTCGCGGGCTAACTCCGGCAGACGTGGCGAATTTCCAAACAGACAGGCGAACACGCTACGCCTCCGCCCGCGCCTCCAGCATGACCGGACTCACGCCCCCCGGCTTTCGCGAGGAGGCCTCCGCCGTCAAGGAATGGATGGTTTGAAATGGAGCGTGGCCGCGCCAGCGAATCGTCTGTTGTTGTAGTTCGAACTGCCGCGCCGCGCACGACCGCGCCACCGGCTGCCGGGACAGAACCAATAAAATCGAAGACGTGTGCTCCAGCGCGTTACGGAAGCGGTGCCAATACGAAATGGGAACGCGATGAAGCGCCGCGGCGGGAACTTCGCACAGATCCAGGAGAACCAGCCCGAATCCTCCGCTGTGCAGGATCATGTCCGTGGCCCGGAGCGCCGTCTCCAGACGATGTCCGCACTGCACCCACAACAGCTTCCCCAGATCCGCGCCCGCTTTCTGCGCCGACGCCGGGTCGAACGCATCGTTGCAATCCACAATGACCGCAACCTCGCCGCCCAGCGTGGCCGTCGCCAGCATCGAATGCGCCAGTGTGGTGCGTCCGGTGGACGCTTCGCCCACAATCTCGCAGATCGATCCACGAGGCAGAGCCGCCAAACCGTGCGAAAGATCGCGGAGCGGGTGGGGAGCCGTATCTGTCGGGAAGGAAGAGAGGGGCCGTGCCAGAGTTGCCATTATTCGCCTTTTGTTCGCCTATGGCAATTGTGACGTCCCCAGGAGGTCAATGTCAAGGTGGACCAGATGGTTGCGGGTTCACCCCAGCTTCAGTCAGCGTTGATTTCGCGTGTGGCCCGGTTGCGCATCCTCATCCAGCGATCTCAATTTTCTCAATGCAGGTTTGCCGCGGGGAGCGTGGCCCAGTATGCCATGCGTCCGCGCACAACTCGACAGGGCTGAGTTTCTCCACGGCGAGGCAACGCCCGGCGCCTACTCTTCCTGGTGGCTGGAGCACGCCATCCCAGGTTGCCGCCACTGGCTGTCTGTGAGCGGCCACCCAGCGTGGCGTCATATCTCCTCCGGACAGGCCCGCTCCTGACGCCAAATAATTTTATGACCCAGTAGTATTAGACTAACGTCGTTTCGGCGGAGGGACGGGGCGGGCGAATTCCAGGGATTCCTGCTTGGGAGCGCCCGGCTCGAAACAGCGGCGGCAGCGGGCTTCGTACAGCCCGGCTGCGCCGACGACGATCAGATCTTCGGAGGCGACCAATCGCTGCGTGTGCTTAGCGGGATTGCCGCAGCGCATGCAGATGGCCAATGTTTTGGTGATGGATTCGGCCATGGCGAGTAGATCGGGCATAGGCGGAAACGGGCGGCCGAGATAATCTGTATCGAGGCCGGCGATCAACACTTGCTTGCCGCTATCGGCGAGCTGGTTGGCAACGGCCACCAGTTCCGGGCCCATGAAATTCGCCTCGTCGATGCCGATTACCTGCGAGCGCCAATCGAGCTTTGAAAGAATTTCAGCGGCGCCGCCGACCACTTCCGACTTCATCCGCTGATCGCCATGCGAGACAATTTCGTCGGGTGAATAACGGTCGTCCAACAGGGGTTTAAACACTTGCACCCGTTTGCGGGCAATCAGCGCGCGCCGCAGGCGGCGGATGAGTTCCTCGCTCTTGCCCGAAAACATCGGCCCGCAGATGGCTTCAATCCAACCGGTATGCCCGGAAACGATATCCATGAATCCGTCATTGTAGCGGTCATGGACCGCTTCGCGCAGAACGAATTTATTTAGATGCAGCACGAAGGCTGTGGATGCACTATTATTAGCTAGGACAGCATGACGCCAGTTTTCTACTTGCTCTTCTTGAGTTTGCCGTCCAGTGTGCCCGGAGTGGCAACGCTTCCCTCGGCCGCCGCAATCGCGCCTTCCTCGCGCCAGCCGGAACTGCCGCCGGGTCCGGTGTTAAACGAACGCATGAACGGGCAAGGAGCGCACGGCGGCATCCTGCTCCACGTGCGGCTGACCTCCGCCATCGGATCTTACGCAAGTAAGGCAGGAACGGCGTTCAGCGCGGTGCTGATTGCTCCGGTCCACTTGAACAGCGGGACGATTCTGCCGGCGGGCAGCACGCTTTCCGGAGACGTAAAGTCGGTGAAGCGGGTGGGCTTTGGGATATGGCACGAGACCGCAGGCATCGATTTGGAATTCACTCGCATTGCGCTGCCCGGCGGAATCGCACAACCTATTTCGGCGAAGGTGGCGGATGTGGACAACGCACGCGAAACGGTGACGCGGGAGGGCGAGATTCGCGAAGTGCGCACCACCAGCACTCTTTGTTACCGTTTTAGCGGATATATCCGGACGTTGGTTTTATGGAACGTCCACGCGGAGCTCGCCGAGTGGCTGGTGAAGTCGCTGATCGTGCAAGTGCCGGAGCCGGAGATTTATTTTCCGCCTGGCGTGGAGCTGACGCTGCGCTTGACCGCTCCGCTGAAGATGGCCGATCCGCGGGAACCGGAAGTGGCGACGGCCCGGTTAAGTTCGACCGAACGCCGGGAGATCGCGGACATGATTTTAGCGCTTCCGGTCCGCAGCTATGCCGGCGGCACGAACCAGCCTTCGGATCTGATCAACGTGCTATTCGCCGGATCGAGGGAGGAACTGACGAAGTCGTTTCTGGCCGCTGGATGGGTAGAGGCGCGCCGGTCGTCGTTCCGGTCCGCGTTCCGGGGAATTGCGGCGGTGGCGGAGAACCGCGGATTCCGCTACGCTCCGATGTCGACTTTGCTCGTGAACGACGCGGCGCCGGATATGTCCTGGGAAAAGAGTTTCGACGACTTCTCGAAACGCGACCATATCCGGATCTGGAAGCAGCCGGGAACGTGGCGCGGGCGCGAGATCTGGATCGGCGCGGCGACGCACGATATCGATTATGCGTATTTGCGCCGGCGGCGGCAGCCGATGACGCATCAAGTGAACGCGAATATCGATGAAGAACGGGAGAAAGTAATCAACGATTTAGACTTCACGTCCTGTTTGGATCTGCGCGACGAAGTTGCGCGGCAGAACGTTCCGGGCGTCGTCTGGAACGCCACCGGCGATTTCATGAATACCGACGGACGGCTGGCGGTGGTGGGATTGGGTGATTGCCGGGCGCCGGAGCGGGACATCGCGGAGATGGCAGCGCCGGCGCTCGCGGTGCATGGCAACCGGTTCCAGCGCTTCGCCCGCCGCGAAATTTTGAGCGCGCGCAGCGATCTGATTCGCGCCAACATCTACTGGCGTAGCTATGAGGGCACGCGTTGGGCGATCACGGCGATGGTGCATCACCACCGCGTTGCGCTGGCCCGGCGCGAGGCGCGAGAGAAAACAGAGGCGAGTCTCCAGGCGGCGGCCGCGCCCGTGCCGTCCAGCCTGAAGTCCGCGGCCGGCAGTTTCTGACTGAGGACGCATTGGCTGGACCGCGGAGTGCAGCACAGGGCGGTTTACTCCTCGAGTGGGCCGCTACTTCATATAGTTCGTTGAGTAGCGGCCCTTCGTACCGCTCCGTTTAAGACCCGGTCCAAATAATTGATTCCCGTGATCGGCCCTCCGCGTCTTCATCACCTTTGGTGGGCCGCAGGCCCAACAGGCACTCCCTGACCGTCGCGGCCGTGAGCCAGCATCGGCGCGGATGGCTCGGAGCCGGCGACGCCGGTCGCGGCTCGGCGTTGTGTGTCCGCCGGCCGTGTTAGGATCGACGCAGATGGCACTCGGGCAATTTACCAAGCAACTGGCGCAGCAGGCGATCGGCGATCACGTCAAGGACATGCTCGACTCGCTGCGGCCGGCGGACCTCTCGGCTCTGTCGGAATCGGCAAAATCGGCGAAACCGGCGGCGGCGCAGGCGGAGACGGTTTCGGCCATTGTGCTCGGTCAGGTGCAGGCGATGCAGAAAGCGCTGAAGGAGGGCGAGGAACTGGTGGTGCTGTGCTACGCGGGAGCGGAGACCATGCGCGTGCTCGAATTCTTCGTGCCGGCCTGGAGCGTGGTGGTGTTGACGGGTATCGATCCACAACGAAACATCACGCGCATCGTCTCGCCGATCGAGTCGTTGCAACTGGTGTGCAAAGTCATGAAGGCGGCGCCGGATGCGAAGCCGATTCAACTACGCTTCCTGATGCCGAAACCGAAGTCCGAATAGTCCGGTATTGCGGCTACCGGAGCGCCGCGGCGATGGCTTTCTCCGCTAGCGGAGAGATCAACTCATAGCCCGCGTCGTTCGGATGCAAACCGTCGAATGTGATCTCCTGCTTCAGCATTTGTTTGTCGTCGACCATCGCCGAATAGTAGTCGAGATACACGGCGTGGTGGTGGGCGGCGTACGACTTGATCCATGTGTTCAACGCGACGATTTGCTCCGGCGGGCGCCGCGCCGTCTGAGGTTTGATGTAGTCGCACACAGGCATGACGGACGCCAGCACGACGTGAATGCCATTGGCGCGCGCCAGCTCCGCCATGGACGTCAGATTGTCCTCAATGGCTTCGAGCGTGGATGGCCCGGTGTTGCCGGCGATGTCGTTGGTGCCGCCGAGAATGACGACCGCCTTGGGCTTCAGCGCGATGACGTCCGGCCGGAAACGGATCAGCATTTGCGGCGTGGTCTGGCCGCCGATGCCGCGATTTATGTACGGCTCGCCGGGAAAGAACTTCCCGTACCGGCGTCCCCAGTTGTCGGTAATGGAGTCGCCCATGAAGACGACACGCTTTTCACCAGGCGCCGGGGGTTGCAGCGCGGCATTTTCGTCGCGATAGCGCGCCAGATTCGGCCAGTCTTTTAGAATTTTCTGGTCGCGCCTCAATGCGGTTTGCAGTTTCGCCAGATCGGCGTCTTCCGGCGGAGTGGCGGCTTGCGGCCAAGCGGCTGCCGCGAAAAGCGTAGCAAGGAGAAGAGTTTTCATAGGCCGGGTTTCTAACACTATATCATTCGCTCCGCCGGATCACTTCCACTGAACACTCGGAGTGCATGGCCACGGCTTCCGAAACGCTGCCCAGCAGGAAGTCGCCGATTCCGTGATGCCCGTGGGAGCCAACGACGATCAGATCCGCGCCCCATTCGGAGGCCTCTTTCAGAATGACCTCCTTGGCGCTTTCGAGCAGCACGGAGAGTGCTTCGGATACCGGCAGACCGGCGTCGGCGATAATCTTTTCGGTCGCGGCCATGGCCTGTTGCGAACGCTCCATCGCCTCTTCGCGCAACGGTTCCATCGCGCCCGGGTCGAAGTAGGGCGCTTCGAACAATGGCACTACCAGTTCGACGGCATTCAGTATCCGGACTTCCGTTCCGGCGGGCCACGGACGTTCGGCAACGGAGCGGGCGGCGCCCAGGCTGGATCTGGCCCCATCGGTGGCAAGCAGAATTTTCATGCCCGTTCCCGCGGCGCGGGGCGTCAAGGGAGACCGCACCACTTCCACGGAACAAGACGCGAACCGGACTACCGTGCGCGCGACGCCGCCGAGCAGAAACCGGGCGAGCTTGCTGCCTCCATGCGGGCCGACCACAACGAAGTCGGCTGCCATATGGCGGGCGTGGTCGACAATCACTTTCTTGGGATCTCCGGAGAGCACCAGGGTCGCCGCGCCGATACCACTCGCCTGGAGTGCGGCCGCCGCGTGCGCGACTAATTTTTCCGCCTCGCCGGTCACCCGCTCGACCAGATGCGGGATGTCGCGCAACTTCGACGGCTCGACGACGTGCAGCACGGTGACGGCGGTTCCGTGCGGCCACGGACGGCCGGCAATTTCCTGAACCAACGCGCCGCCGGCGGCTGAGAAATCCAACGCAAGAAGAAGTTCCATGCCAGTTCCGGCGTTAATCCCTGGGCGGACGAGTCTTCGCCTGTTCAATGGCGATTTGATTTACGTGCGAGAGAGCGTTCGCGCCGGACGCGCCTTCGATGGCCTTCACCGCGATATCCTGCACCTGGCGTTTGGCTTCGTCAAGCTGCTTTTCGAGCGCCGTAACTTGCGCCATCTGCCGCACCGCCGTATCTTCCAGCGCCTTGATCCGCATTTCGCTCAAACGGCGGTCCGCCTCGGCGTCTTTCTTCAGGAGCACAATTTCCTGCTGGAGTTGCGCCTCTGCGCCCTTGGCAGCTTCGGCCGCGGCGCGTTTGGCTTCAGCCTCCAGGCGGGCGGGAAAGGCCTCGGCCTCCTTCTTCATGCGGGTGAACTCTTCTTCCCGTTCTTTCAGAACCAGCTCGCGCTGCTTCCAGCTTTTCTCCAGCGTCTCCTGCTTTTCGCGATTCTGCTTTTCCTGCTGATTCACCTCTTCGTCGTATCTATCCTGCGCCTTTTTCCGCTCCAGAATCTTCTTGTATTCGTAGTCTTCGATTTCACGCTGGCGCTGCTTTTTCAGGGTTTCGTCCTGCTCCTTGCGCTCCCGCTCGGTGGTTTTTATCTCTTCGGCCCATGCGGCGCGCCGGCCGGCGATTTCGGCTTCGGTCTGGTCCTTCTCCCGCTGAAAATCCTGCACAAGCTGATCGATGGCGGTAGCGGCGACGTCGATCTTGTGCAGCCGTGCGAGTTCGTTGGTTTCAATCTGCACGGCCTGGCGCACCTCGGCCAGATGTTGGACCTCCGTAGCCAGTTTTTCCGCCAGCCCGCCGAGCGCGCGCGAGATGTCGAGGCCCAGGCCCGAGACGCGCTGCACCACGCCTTCGACGGTAATGCCATCGACCGCCTGGCGGACCTCGTCTTCGCGGACCCGCGCCGATTCGGCGGATTTCGAGTCGAAGGTTTCCCGCTCGCGCGCTGCCTCATCGGCGATTTCGGTAAATTCCTGCTGCACCTCGGCCTTGGCGCGTTTGGCGCGCGGCGCGATCTTGGCGGATTTCGGGCTAGGCATCGGATCTCCCCTCAAATAATTTGCTCCCCTCCAGTGTACTCGCGAATTTTCGTTGGATGCTGATCCGCAAGGCGCGAAGCAGTTTTGCGACTTTTAGTAGACGTTTACAACACCCGCATTTCAACCGGGGGATCTGGGGTCGTCTGGAGACCCACGGGTCGCGCAGAACTGGGGACGTTTGAGGAGTTTTGCGGAACGAAGCCAGTCGGTTGTTCAGCCGTGGAAGCGGGAGATGGGTGCCCGGTACCGTTTTGCGAAACGGACCCAATTTTGGCCGCAACGCCTGCGTGAGACAGCCGGGGTTCAGGGCCGCTGGCACGACAACTGGCACACCCTCATCACAGATCTTCCCGGGAACGGCGCGAGCGACCAGACCATCATGGACATCGCCGGGCACGTCTCGAAGCAGATGCTAAAGCACTACAGCCACATTCGCATGGAAGCAGAGCGGGCGGCGCTCGAAAGCATCGTGCAGAAGGACGCGCCGGGACCCGCCGCCGCACAGGAAGTTGAAGCCAGGTACCCACAAAAGTCTCCACAGTCGGCTGAAAATCAGACTCAAAAGTGCGGGAAGAAGGGAGCTAAGTCCTTGAAAAGATTTGGCTCCCCGAGAGGAACACAGATTCGAACACCGTTTTGGAGAATGGGAGAAGTCCCAGATTCTCCAACCGTTAACCAAAGCAGAATATTTCGGAGGCGGGCTTTCGATGTGAGTGGTCTTCAGTTATCAATGATCAGAGAGCAGGGCTAAGAATACACCAAGCGTCGAGTCCGGGACAGCGGACCACGCGTCGGCCTCAAAGAGCGTCGGAGAATTCCGACAGCACCCGGAATGCATCGCTAGCGGAGAGTTCGAGCCGACACTCCATGGCCAGCCTCGCAAATGGCGCGTTCCAGTCCTCGGGAGGCGGATCGAGGGTTTTCGGAACTGGGTGCGTTGCCCGAAGGTCGAAGGTCGCCTGAAGAGCCTGGACGACTCGGCTCGATTCAAGAGTGCCGGATTGAATCAGAAGGGCCATATCGACCAAGTCGCGCACCCGGCTGTTCGGCGCGGCGACCCGCGGCAGGGTGTATGCGTGAAGCTTCTCGGCGAATTGTTGTTCCCGCTGAATCATCGGCACGGCTGGCGGAGGGATGCCAGCGAAGCCGAGCCAGTCCCGCATATGGGCCTGTTCGAGCGGATCGAGAACTACATCACCGATTCCAACGTCCAGATGGAACTTTACGAAAGTGCGTCCGCCCATGGTGGACTCGACCGGATACCGCGCGCCACCATGCGGGGCTCCGTCAAGTTCCATCATCGCTTCGCCAATGCGGAACCCGAAAAAGTCGCCTAGGTCCAGGGGCCCGCATCTTGGAGCTGCGTGAGCAGTCCGTCATCATGCCCGGGTGGCGGGACTCGCACGGTGAAATCGAGATCCTTGGTGGTGCGCGCGGTTTGAAATCGGAGCTCCATGGCGTAGCCGCCCTTCAGAACCCAGTTTGTATTCGCCCCGCGAAAGAGCCTGGCAAGGAAGCGATCGAAGGCAACTTGCCGGCGAAGACGCTGCAAGTCGATCCCGTCTTCGCGAGACACCCGCTTGAGGCGTTCCTCAAGTGCCGTTCGGAGCGCGGTGCCGGAAGCATATTTTCTTTCGGGGATCACTTCGTTCCTTTTCTAATCTGAGCAAAAACGGGGGCGCGTTCCGCGTCGTGCTGATATATGGCGACCTGCGTCTTCGTGATTTTGCCTTGCTTCATCGCCTGGCGGAATGCTTCGCGGAGAACGGGCTTAGGGAGTGATTCTTCCTTCCAGACGTCCAGAATCGAACGTATTGCATTCGTTACAGGAACACCAGAGAGGGTCTCCTGATCTTCAGGTCGGACATCGTCGTAGTGCAGTCGAAGGACCCTCGGAATGGGAACGCCGCGGCGGAAGTTCGTCGGGACGGTTAGGTCCAGCTTGGCTGGATTCGCGTCGGTGAGATCGTGGAGGCTGAGCGCGGTTTGATGGCTGTAAACGCCGGATGGCCGGTCGCTCCGATCGCGCGACCAGAGCCACCAGAGGATCAGGTCTGAGCGCTCTGGTTCGGGGAATCGAGTTAGCCGGTAGATTCCGCGGTGTTCGCGAATCCAGTTGCCCGCGCGGATATGATAGATCCGTTTGTTGCTCGCGTATCCGAGTGCGTTCGCCTGCTTCGTTGTGAAGTAGCCGCTCTGCGATTCCGCGAGCTGGTACAGTTCCTTCTGCCGTTCGTGAGGCGATTGAGGGCTCGACATAAAAGGTCAACTTTCTGGACCTATTATGCGGCTCCCCGCACCTCAACGCAACTGCGGTTGACCCCGCCGTGCGACGCGATCCACGGTTAACAGCAGATGGTTGACTTGGACCGCCGATCTGGATTTGGGCGCCCATTCCGACTGTTGCCGCCTCGAGTCGCTCAGCCTGACGACCCCATGTCATCGGACCGTGCGTCGCACTTGCGGCGGCGGTGCGTGTCAATAACTATGCGATACACGGCGTGAGAGTTTAGGGAGTTTTTCCTTGTGTGGTGGTTTGTTGATCCAGACGGCAGTAGGGAGAGAAGGTGGCTTGGGAGGCTTGCGAACAAAGCGCTCCGGGTGAGTCTGAAAAGCGGTGTCCAAAACGGCTTGGCGTTGGATCAGGAGATCGGCGGCTTTACCCAGATGAATCACGGCGGGGGTCATCAAACCTAAGCCCGAGTGGTGGTGCTCGTGGTTGTATCACTGGAAGAAGGACTGGCAGAAGCCACGAGCGTCCTCGCTGGAGCCGAAGCGATCCGGGAAGCGAGGACGGTATTTCAAGGTGCGAAACTGACTTTCCGAATAGGGATTGTCGTCGGAGACTGGGGCCGGAAATGTGTTTTGGTGACACCAGGATCGGCCATGAGCAAAGCTACGGGTTTGGATTTTATGGATGAGCCGCGATCGGCGTGAATGGTCAACTGGCCCGGCACAATGAGTTGCTTGCGGCAGGAGTGATCGATCAAACGCTTGGCCAGTTCGGCGCTTTCGCGATAAGCGATCATCCAGCCCACGACGAAACGGCTGAAGACATCCAAGATGACGTACAGGTGATAGCAGGTCCACTTCACCGGGCCGCGTAATTTGGTGATGTCCCAACTCCACAACTGGTTGGCTTGGGTGGCTAGCAGTTCCGGCTTCTGATACGGCGGATGCGGCAGCTGATCGCGGCGCTCGCGGCTTTCGCGTGAGTGGCAGCGGCCCCATCGGTTCCCTGCAGCATGATGGTGGCGTCGAGTTGACGATCCGGGGTGCCGCCCAGGGTGCCGCCCCCAAGCCGCCGGAACCGCCGCCAGTCCAAACGCCAGCCGGCCGCCGTGCCTCGAGTCTGGCAGTCCTCAGTCTCGCGGAAATCCAGGATCTTGCCGACCAGATCCATACTCTCTCAAAGCCGCTCGCCGGCATGGACCCTCAGATTGAAGTCCGCATCACGGTCAAGACGAAGGGCGACGGCGACCTGTCGCTGGCCAACAGCATCCTGGACAAGATCAAGGCGGGGTGGAAGCTTTAGCCCAGGCTTCAAATACCAGTCCGCGCTCGCCGTATCGCTCTCTTAGAAACTGGTCGAGCCAGCGCTCAGCCGCGACTCCAGGCTCCTTATTGCCGAAGGCGGTCGCGGTGCACATGGCCCGTGTAAACTCATCGTCCGTGGTGAGGCGTTCCACCTCCGACGGGACGAAACTACGCCAGGAGTCCGTCACCCGTTGGCGGTAATCGTTGTCGGTTTCACCGAGTTGGAGCTGACCGCCGTCGTCATGCGCGAACCGAAAGAACGCAGCGATCCGGTCGTGCGCCAGTTGCAGGGTCCTATGGTCGAAGCCATTCATAGACCGAAGCTGTCCCGACAACTTGTCGTCGCTACGGAGCAACGCAGCGGCCGCAAAATAACGGTCGCGAGGCCCCGTGAACAGCCGGACCACCATCTCTCCGTAGACTGCATGCTGCGCGTCCATCAGCGTGTGGTTGTTTGTCGCCGGGAAATTCCGAACCGACCATCATGGCCGCTATTTTACTCGCACTCGCGGGGACCTGGATGTTGAGTCGGACCACGCTTGCGCAATCGACTATCCTGGTTACGGAAAGGCATACCTCGGATGCAGCCCTCGGACCCAGCCACTGTCGCGGTTTCGGATATCCACTCGTTGCCGGGCCTGACACCCAAGCGCGACGAGCAATTTTCCGCGTTGCTGCAGGGTGCCGTTTCCGGCGCTGTGCCCGTT
>JBDTAT010000664.1:0-3117 GCA_039924505.1 Bryobacteraceae bacterium | reverse complement strand
GGCGAGATGCCTTGGACGCCGGCCGGAAATAGATACTTCGGATTCCGCGGATTATACGTATAGGGGAACGGCGAGACGCCGCCCGGCAGATGCCCGTAGGGATCGGTCAGCGATGCGACGTCGTTGAACTGCTGGCGAACGGCGAAGGGCTGGTTGTTGGAGCTGGAGTTCCACTCGTTGCCTGAGATGCTGCCGTAGAAAACGCCGGCCGCGCCGCGGATGGAAGTCTTGCCATCGCCGAACGGATCGAGCGCGAAGCCGATGCGGGGAGAGAAATGCCCGTATGGTGTCGGGATGGTGCCGCGGGTTACGCCGCGATCGCCGGGAAACAATAGGCCCACCGGAGAAACCGGCGAAACCGTCGATTGGACGCCTTGGAGAAACGTCAACTGACGGTTATGCTGATCGGTCAGCGGGGTCTGGACGTCCCAGCGAAGCCCGAGGTTGAGAGTAAAGTTGCGGGTAACCCGGTAATCGTCCTGCACAAAGAAACCCCAGGCCCAGCCATTATCCTCGGCAGTAACGGGCGCGTCCTGGTTCATCGTTACGGGGCGGCCGAGCAGAAAATCCGCCAGCGCGTTATTGGCCTTTACTCCGGTGAAACTGAACACGCCATAGTTGTTGAGCAGCGTGTCCTGAATGTCTTTTTCGAGGGTCAGCTCGCCACCGAACTTCACGGAGTGCTTGCCGTGCGTCCAGCTGGTGGTGTCGCGAGTCTGGTAGAAATTGGTTCCGGCAACCGGGCCGGCAATCGATTCACCCAGCGTGAAGTAGCCGGTCACGGTGATTTGCGGCAGCGAGGGCGTGCCCTGCGGCCGGAACGCGGAACCGAGATCGCCCAGCGATGTCGCCGGCGTATTCAGCCGGCCGCCGAAGTTGCGCGCGTAAGTGCCCCAAAGCTGATTGACGACATTCGGGCTGATGGTCCAGGTATCGCTTGCGTTGGCATTGTGCTGGCGCCAGGTGAACTGTTCTAGCGACCAAGGAAGATTTCCGGCGGATTGGATCACGTTCTGGCCGCTGGTTTCGTAGTAACTGGCGCTCAACTGTTGCGTGGAGGAGAGAGAATGGTCCAGCTTCACCATGTACTCGTCGGTGCGATAGGGGTTGGGAACCTGCGATTGAAAGACGTTGCCGGAGGCGTTCGCCAACGGAATGTATTTATTGAGAATGTTTGCGGCCGTGGGATCGAAGCGGCTCACCGGAACGATGCCACCGGGAAAAGGCTTGCCGGTGGTGGGGTCGGTGGGCTGTTTGGAGGCCGCAAGAGAAGAGAAGTCGCCTTGCCGCTGGGCCGGAGTGGGCACGACCGCGCCGTTTTCAAACTGCGTCTGCTCCTGCCGCAAGCCGGAAAACGTGCCGAAGATAAACGTTTTATCCTTGCGGATGGGTCCGCCAAAACTGCCGCCGTACTGATTGCGGCGAAGGGGCGCCTTCGAGTTGGCATCGTAGACCGTGGCGTTCAATT
This sequence comes from Bryobacteraceae bacterium, assembly GCA_039924505.1. Classification (GTDB taxonomy): domain Bacteria; phylum Acidobacteriota; class Terriglobia; order Bryobacterales; family Bryobacteraceae; genus JBDTAT01. The sequence continues at coordinate 1,649 of JBDTAT010000664.1, read as the reverse complement.
TGTCGTTGCGGAGGAATTCGAACAACGATCCGTGGATGTCGTTGGTTCCCGATTTGGTAATGGTGTCGATGACGCCGCCGGCGAAACGTCCGAACTCGGCGCTGTAGCTATTGGTGATGACGCGGAATTCCTGCACTGCATCCGGATTCGGCATGATGTTTCCGGTGTTGCGCAGCCCCGTCATATTGGCGCCGCCATCCAGGTAATAGTTCACCGATCCGGCGCCGCCGTCCACGCCGCCGTTAATCATCGTTCGCTGCTCGGGATAGCCAAGCACAATACTGTTCGAAGAGCTTTCGACGCCCGGTGTCAGGTTCAGGAGTTTGTACACGTTCCGGTCGACGATGGGCAATTCTGTAATTTCCGCGTTAGTTACCGTGTGGCCGATCTGCGGATTGCTGGTGTTGACCAGCGGCGCGTCGCTCGAGACCGTAACGGTGTCGGTGACGGCGCCGATGTCGAGAATCGCGTCGACGCGCGCGGTGCGGTTGATGTCGAGCGTGATGCCGCTCTGACGGAACTTTTTGAAACCGTTCGCGTCGATCTCCACCCGATAGCTGCCCACCGGCAGCAGATCGAGGCGGTATTCACCGTCGCTATCGGATTCCGCCGTGCGGGAGAAATTCGTCCCCGCGTTGGTCGCGGTAATTTGCGCGTTTGGGACGGTGCCCCCGGTAGAATCGGTCACCGTGCCAACAATCGCCGCCGTGGTAATTTGCGCGAATGCCGCGCTCGAAAAAAGCGAACAAATAATCAGTCCAGCAAGTCGAAATTTCAATCGATCCCCCTATATCGCGAGACTTTCGTAGATAACAATATCGTCTGAACGTACTAGTAGCTTTATGCTATTCTGCACGGCCAATCCTGTCAAGAGTCGACATACCCCCATTTACCCTACCTTGTTGGCCTAAATTGACGGGTTCTGAACGCGATTTTTCTCAAGCCCAATTCCGCGACGACGCAAAGACGGGGAACCCGACAGCGGAGGCGGCGCTGACCCGGGTGACACAAGTTGCCGTTTTGAAGCGGCGCGTTTGACCCGTCGCTCGCCGATGATTTTCAATAGGATAGCGGCCTCAGCCGCAACCCCGTGACGCAAGTTGCCATTTTGAAGCGGCGCGTTTGACCTGTCGCTCGCCGATGATTTTCAATAGGATAGCGGCCTTTGCCGCAACCCCGTGACGCAAGTTGCCGTTTTGAAGCGGCGCGTTTGACCAAGCCCCCTCGCCAATCATATTCAATAGGTTAGCCGCCTCCGCCGCACCGCCCGTGACGCAAGTTGCCGTTTTGAAGTGGCGCGTTTGATACTTATACGGCTCTGCGACTGCGGCGGCTGTGGAAGCTTCTCCACCACCGTCAAAAAGATATCACGGGAGACAGCGATTGGAGTATGGAATCGGCCGCGAAGACCGCGAATTATATGAAATTATTATTTATATTCCGGTTGTGATCGATAAAACCTTAAAGCCGGGGCGATGGGGCATTGTCAACCGGTCAGCGGCCTGATATTCTCAGTGGACTATGCTCCGTATCAGAACTTGCGGATTTGGCTCAACCCATCTGGCACTTATGGCCTGTTTGCTTCCGACGGGATTGTTCGCCGGGGAGCCGGTGGATCTGTCGGTGGTTCATCGCATCCGGGTGGAGGC
>JBDTAT010000663.1:0-11495 GCA_039924505.1 Bryobacteraceae bacterium | reverse complement strand
GCGCGGTCGAGGTGCTCTATGACACGACACGGGCGGCGAAGCCGCACATGCCCGATCGCGCGTTGACCCGCGAGGAGATGCGGGAACGCCCGCACAAGGACCAGACCTATACCTGGGACGAAACGTATACGATGGCGGAGAATTTGTTCCTCGCGTACGAACGCACCGGGGACCGGATGTTTTTCGACATGGCCAAGCGCTACCTGCTGGACCGCACGTTTTTCGATCCGCTGGCGGAGGGGGAAAACGTGCTCCCGGGCCTTCATGCGTACAGCCACGTGAATGCGCTTAGCTCCGGCATGCAGGGATACATGAAGCTGGGCGACCCGAAGTATTTTCGGGCGGTCACGAATGCGGTGGATATGATCTGGAAGGATCAGAGTTTTGCGACTGGCGGCTGGGGGCCGAACGAGGCCTTTGTGACGCCGGGCGAAGGGAAGCTCGGCGCGAGCCTGTCCAGCACGCATCGCAGCTTCGAGACGCCGTGCGGAGCGTACGCCCATTTCAAAGCCATGCGTTATCTGCTGGCGCTGACGCGGGACGCGCGGTACGGCGACAGCATGGAGCGCGTGCTTTACAACACGATACTGGGCGCGTGGCCGGTGCGGGAAGATGGCTCAAGTTTTTACTATTCCGACTATCATCACTCCGGCGCCAAGACGTACAAGCGAGAAGTTCCGGGGTCGATTTACAGTTGGGACCGCGACGGAAGATGGCCGTGCTGTTCGGGAACGCTGCCGCAAATCGCGGCCGACTACACCATCAGCGCGTATTTCCGGAGCGCGGACGGAGTTTACCTGAATCTGTACGTTCCGTCGCGGCTGACGTGGACGGTGAAATCGGCGCGCTGCGCGCTGGTTCAGCAGACGGGGTATCCGGCGGACAGCCTGGTGACAATGCGGATGGAGCTTTCCTCGCCGCGGGAATTCGCGCTGCATCTCCGGATTCCTGCGTGGGCCGGGCGGCAGACGTCGATTTCGGTGAATGGCAAGCGCGTGAAGGCGGAGGTCCGGCCGGGAGCCTTTTTCGCGTTACATCGAACATGGAAAAGCGGCGACATAGTGGAACTGGACGTGGATCAGCCGGTAAGAACGGAAGCGGTGGATGCGCAGCACGCCGATCAGGTAGCCATCCTGCGGGGTCCGCAAGTGCTGTTCGCTATCGCCAATGAGCAGCCGGAATTGCGGCGCGAACAACTCGCGCGCCCGCGGCTATCGAAGGCCGGGAACGGCGATTGGACGGTGGACGCGGGGGGAGCGGGCGTGCTGCTGCGGCCGTTTCCGGCTATCGGTGACGAAGTTTATCAGACGTATTGCAAAGTGGGGGCGTAGCCCCTTCATAAGCGCTAACTTAACGCAGAAAAATTTGGAATTCGTCCGTGCTCCCAGCCGGGAGGCCTGCCGCCAAAAAAGAGCAACAAAAAGGTTGCCTTTTCCGCCATGCCATGCTAATCTGCAACCAGGAGGTTGCGTAAACATGGATAATAGAATTGAGAAGCGTATTGAACTCAATGCGCCGGTTGCGCGGGTCTGGCGTGCGCTGACGGATCACATTGAGTTCGGCGAGTGGTTTCGCGTGAAACTGGATGGTCCGTTCGTACCGGGCCAGGTCTCGCGCGGCCAGATTACCCACCCTGGCTACGAGCATGTCAAATGGGAGGCCGTCGTGCAGAAGATGGAGCCCGAACGGCTCTTTTCCTTCACCTGGCATCCTCATGCCGTCGATCCCGAGACTGATTACTCGGAGGAGACGCCTACTCTCGTCGAATTCAACCTGGAGAAGACCACGAGTGGCACACTGCTTCTTCTCACTGAGTCCGGTTTCGACAAAATCCCCAGCAACCGCCGCCTCGAAGCATTCCGCGGGAACGACGGCGGCTGGGAAGGGCAAATGAAGAATATTGAGAGCTATGTCGCGCAAACGCCGTAGCAGCATGACCGCCATACGACAGCCTCCTGCAGCCGTCTTTGCCGCGCTCGGCGACCAGACGCGGCTATCGCTGGTTGCGAAGCTTTGCGGCGGGCAGCCACGTTCAATCTCTCAGTTAACACAGGGCTCCAAGCTTTCCCGGCAGGCGGTCACGAAGCATCTTCGAATGTTGGAGAGGGCAGAAATCGTGCATAGCGTCCATACGGGCCGCGAGAGCCTGTTTGAATTCGACCCGGAGCCGATTGAAGAGATCAAGAAATACCTCGATCGCGTCTCCGAGCAGTGGGATCAGGCACTGTCCAGGCTAAAGTCGTTCATTGAGGGTTGATTGCCTGGTGCGGCGTAGCCCCCGTTACCGGGTAGACGGCGCCTTGCGAGTTTGCTAGGCCTTCCGGCTTACTATTACGGTCTGCGGCGCTTTCGCGAGGGAGTGCGGCTCCAACGAGGCGAATCCGGCGCCGCGGAACATCTTGTCGTATTCGGCGAATGTGTACGCGTCTCCCGACGGTGTAGTGCCGAGCATCATCATCGCAAATGCCGCGGCAGTTGGAGGCGTCACGCGGTCGTCGTTCGGCACGAAGTCCAGCGTGACGCAGCGTCCACCGGGGGCGAGCGCTGCCAGGATTTTCCGCATCAGCTTCCCGCAGGCCGTCGGATCGAAGTGATGGAAGAAGTTGGTCACCAGGATCAGATCGTAAGGGCCGCCAAACTCCACCTCAAACGCATCGCCGGGCAGCGTCGAGTACCGGCCGGTGACGCCGGATTTTTCCGCGTTCGCGGCCGCCACTGCCAGCACGTCAGGCCAATCGAGCGCCGTTATATGCGCGTTCGGATTCCGTTGAGCGATTGTGATGCCGAATAGTCCGTGGCCGGCGGCGATATCCAGGACCTTTATCCGACCGCCGCCCGCGGCCAGATCCGCGATTTCCATCGCCGCAGGGTACATCATGGTGGCCATTTGCTTGGCAAACTCTACCCAAATCGGGTTGGCGGAGCTGACGGATCCCTCGCCGGGGAGCGTCGTTCTCCCCGTGCGGACGACGTCGGCCAAGGAGAGGAATGGAGCAATCAGGCGTGGGTCGAGCACGAAATGAACCGCGCTTCCGAGATAGGCCGGAGAGTTCCGGTCGAGGAATGCCGCGGAATCGACGCTGAGCGAGTACTGGCCGCTTTGCTTGGAGAGAAACCCGGTGATGACGAGGTAATCGCAAAGTATCCGCGTGCCGCGAATCGAAGCGCCAACCGATTTCGCGATGGCGTCCGCAGTGCGGCTGCCGCGGGCGATTTCAGTAAACACATCCAGCTCAATGGCGGCCTTTAACGCCGCGGACCGCTGATAGGCGTTAAGTTCGTCGAAGATAATCGCAGGATTGGGTTGCGGAAGAGATGCTGGTGCGGTGCTCATACTGTCATATTCTACACCAGGCACTATCGCGGGGTTTTCGCGGGCGCCGATTCAGTGGCGCGAACGGGGTGGTCGAACAGCGCGTCGATTAAGCAGCCGAGTTCGGCGGGGTCGATGGGTTTGGACAAGTAGCCGTCCATACCGGCGTCGAGACATCGTTGGCGGTCGCCGCCCATGGCGTGCGCGGTGAGGGCGATGATGGGCAGGCGGCCGCCGCGGCCGGCTTCGCGTTGGCGAATGGCGAGCGTGGCCTCAATCCCATCCATCATTGGCATTTGAATATCCATGAGGACCAGGTCGACCGGTTCGTGCTCCAGTATGGAGAGGACCTCCGGGCCGTCGGAGGCGATGACGACGGAGTGGCCGGATTTTTCGAGCATATGAACGGCGACTTTCCGATTGACGGCGTTGTCTTCGGCGAGCAGGATGCGAAGGGGCTGGTGGGGTGGGGGCGGGATGGGCGATGGGAGAAGGGAAGCGGCAGGTTCCGCTCCGGCGCGCGGCGCGAGGACCGTCAATGCGGCGCGCAGGAGCTGGCTATCGCTGGCGGGCTTGACGACCCACACAATATTTTCGAGGGAACCGGCCACACCGGGCGCCGGGACGCTGGGCGTGTCGCGGGAGGGCGCGGAACGACCGGTGCGCCGCGCGGACGTTAACAGAACCACGCCGGCTTTACCGGGTGGGTCTAGTTCGCGGAGGCTCCGGACCAGATCGAGACCGTTGGTCATTGGAAAGACGCGCACAACGGGCGCTGGCGCGCCCTGTGCGCTTTCGGGAAACTCGCGCACAACGGAGCGCGGCGGCGGCGTGCTTGCGGTGGCTTCGAAGGACCCCGCCGCGCCCTGCGCGCTCTCGGCCAACTCAAATTCGGCAATCAGAAGCTGGAACGGCGTCCCCTTCACCGCGGCATCGCGAAACATGGCGAGCGCGGCGGATGCGTCCTGCGCGGCTTCGGTGCGGGCGCCCCACTGCGATAATTGATCTTGAACAATCCCGACAGTGGTGGCGTTCCGGACTACGATCAGGGCGCGAATTCCCAGAAGATCCGCGGCGCGGCGGTCAGGCTCGGCCACGCGGGGGCAGCCGAATTCAGAGGTGAAATGAAACGCGCTGCCGGCGCGGGTCTGGAGGGTGCGGGAATCGGCCCAGGGACTCTCCAGCCAGATGCGGCCGCCCATCAATTCCACCAGCCGCGCTGCGATGGCGAGGCCGAGGCCGGTGCCTCCATAGCGGCGCGTGGTGGATCCATCGGCTTGCTCAAACGGAGCGAAGATCATCTGCTGCTTCGAGGCGGGAATGCCGATGCCGGTGTCGGCCACGCGGAAATGAACGAGGATGCCGCCGGAGGCGGTCTCGCGCGCGACGCTTACATCCACGATAATTTCTCCGCGCTCGGTGAACTTGATCGCGTTGCCGACCAGATTGAGAAGAATCTGCCGCAGACGCGCGTCATCGCCCACAAGAAATTCCGGAATAGCAGGGGCCACGCGGCAGGCCAGTTCGACGCTCTTGTCCTGGGCGGGGACAGCGAGCAGCGCCAATATGTCCGCGATGCAGGCGCGCGGAGAGAACCGCACCGGCACAATCTCCAGTTTGCCGGCCTCGACTTTCGAGAAATCGAGAATATCGTTGAGCACGCGCAGCAGGGTGACGGCCGAGTCCTCGACGGTCTGAAGATAATCGCGCTGCTCCGCGGTGAGGGGCGTATCGAGGGCCAGTTGGGTCATGCCCATAATGCCGTTCATCGGGGTGCGGATTTCATGGCTCATATTCGCCAGAAACTCCGTTTTGTGCCGGCTGGCGGCTTCGGCGTGTTCCTTGGCTTGATTAAGCTCCACGATCAACGCGCCGCGGCGCCGGTACTGCGAAACGGCTAAGAAACCGAGCGCGGCGATGAGGCCGGAGCTGAAAAGCACCAGCACGAGGAAGCCACGCTGCCGGTACCACGGAACCAGGACGGTGAAATCGAGCGCTGCCGGAACCGGATCGATGTTGCCGTTCCGGTCCATCGAGCGAACTTCAAAATGATGCCGGCCGGACGGCAAGGCACGATACGAGGCATTACTTACAGAACCAAAGAGCGACCATGGCCGCCCGTCCAAACGATAGGAATATAACAGACGATCGTCGGGCGTCTGCTTCCATCGGTCGCGCCCGGAGAACACGATACGCGCATCGCCGGACGGAGCAACTTCCCGGTTGTTGTTCGCAGCCAGCAAGTACGTGGCGGGCGGATCGGTGTCGGCGTCCGGATGAAAGAGGCTGACGCCGAGCGCCGTGCCTCCCCAGATTCTGCCACCGCTATCCTTGAAAACATTGTATGCGATCTCCGAGGGTAGGCCTTCCTGGGCGCCTTGCGCGACCCAATTGCCGTTTTTGAAGCGGTGAATTCCGTTCGCGGAGGCGACCCAGACGCTTCCATCGCGGGTGGTGAGAATGTTGCGAATACGATCGAAGCCGGCCGCGGCCAGGCTCCATGATTTGCCATCGTACTGCAGGAGCCGATCGCGGCCGCCGGCCAACATCCGGCCGTCGGGAAAGCGGCCGACGGCGAAGGCGCCGGTTTCGGTGAAGCCCGGCATGGAGCGGAACGGAGTATAGCGGCCATGGCCGTAAATTCCGCCCCCGGCCGAACCGCCCAGCCACAAGCGGCCGTCGGGCCCAATGTAGATGTATTTCAGATCGGCGCCATCCCAGGCCGCGTCCAACTCCGTGACTTTTTCGAAGCTCTTTCCATCGTAGATTTCGAGCCGCAATCCGAGGTTTCCGGGCACGTTGCTGGCAATCCAGGCGCGGCCATCCGGGCGGGCGCCCACGAAAACGACGGTGCGGCCTTCGGGATGGAGCAGCGGCGCAAACTTGCCGGTGGCCGGGTCGTACAGCAGCGCGAGATCGGCGTGCCGGCTTCCGGCAATGCATTTCACGACGAGGCGGCCATCGGGGAGCGAGCCAAGACCTTGCGACTGGATCGCGTGCGTGTGCAGCCCATCGGGAAGCGGATGGCGGGTCCAGACGGCGCCATCCAACTCCAGTAACGACCCGCCAGCCGCAAACCAGAGCCGGCGCCGGCGATCCTCCAGCATGGCGCTGACGGGTTCGCCGAGTTGGGACACGGCGTCGGGGGCGCGCCACAACTGGGACGTGTAACGGACGGCGCCCTCGGAGGTGGCGAGCCAGAAGGCATTTTCACTCCGGGAGGCGACTCCGAAAATGTCGCCGGGAGGAACCGGCACGCGTTCGACGACCCGGTTTTCGGGGCCGGCCAGCCGGATGATCGAAGCGCCATCCAGAATCCAGATGCCGGCGCTCGAACGCCATCCACGCAGGTTTACGTTCTTGCTGGAATAGATCCTCTTGAGTCCGCCGGTGTCCCAATGCACGATCGCCCGTGCGCCCGGGAGAGCGGCTTGCGCAAACAGCTCACCGCCGCCCACTTGCGGATACTCGAAATGGCGCATGCCAAGCGCGGCGCCAGTGGCCTCGGTCCAGTCGCGCACGCCGCCGGCTTCCGGGACTTGAAAGCGGGCGATGCCGTTTTCGCCGGTAATCCAAAACTGGTGCGGCGGACCGGCGATCATCTTGAGAAACGGAGCGATCCGGGCGGCAGCCTGGACTGTCCGCCAGTGTTGGGCGGCGGGATCGTATTCCATCAAAGCATCGGCCGTCAGGACCAGGATGATATTGCCCGCGGGAATCGCGGCCAGCAAATGATGGCCGGGCGAGCCGGCCGCGACCAGCCAGCGCCCGTTTTTATATTCTTTCAACGCGCCATCTTCGATGGTCCAGCTCTCACCCTGCGAACCGGTTTGGACGGAGGCCGTGTTACTCCAATCGGGCTGCGTGGCCGAGCGCGGATCGGGCAGGCGGGTGACGGTATAGCCGTCCAGCTCGCTCATAAATCGAACCGCGCCGTGACGCATCCAGATGCGGCCATCCGGCGCCAGACTCAGAGAATAGACATAGGACTCGACCAGCCCATCGTGGACCGTCCAGGTGCGCCACGCGTCCGCGGAAGACGGGCCGGAGGCTGCAGGGCCGGCTGCCTGGGCGCCCGCTACGGCCGGGAGCAACGGCAGCAGCAGGACAGCGGGAATTACCAGCCGGGCGCGATATCCGGGCATATGATTTCAGACGGATCTAGTGTACTGCCTCTGAGTGGCGGGTGGGGTGAGCTGCCGGGAGTCCGGGGTTGGGAGACACGCCTAGGTGGCGGCGATAGAATACCGCGTCGCGGGATTGCCCGGGGTTTCCCCCAACAGCATGACGACACACCTGCGTTCGCTCCCTCCTTGCATATATATCGGCTGTACGCCGAGTTCCATTATGGCTGTCCGTAATAGGCGCCAGAACCGTGTTTGCGCAGGAAGTGCTTATCCCGCAGCACGTCGGGGATGGGAACGGCGGCGGGATTCACGGCCAGGGTGGCCAGGGCGAGATGCGCCACCTCTTCCAGGATGACGGCTGTGTGCGCGGCTTCGGTGGCCGTGGGTCCCCAGGAAAAGGGCGCGTGCCCCGCGACGAGCACGGCGGGAACGTTCAGCGGGTCGATGCCGGCGAAGCGCTGGACGATGACGTGGCCGGTGTTCGCCTCGTAGTCCGTACGGATCCGATCGGCGGTGAGGAGCGCGGTGACGGGCACGGGGCCGTGAAAATAATCGGCGTGGGTGGTCCCGAAGCAGGGGATCTCGCGTTGCGCCTGGGCCCAGACGGTGGCAGCGCGGGAGTGGGTGTGGACAACGCCGCCAATACTCGGGAAGGCACGGTAGAGCACCAGGTGCGTAGGAAGATCGGAAGACGGGCGAAGAGTTCCCTCGACGGGATGGCCGTCGAGATCGACAATGACCAGATCGGCGGGCTTCATGCGATCGTAGGGAACGCCGCTCGGTTTGATGGCCACCAGGCCACGCCCGCGATCGATGCCGCTGGCGTTGCCGAAGGTATAGAGCACCAAGCCGCGGCGGACCACTTCGAGATTGGCTTCAAGAACTTCTTCGCGCAGCGACTGGAGCATCATACGGTTTGGCGCGCCTCGGCCGCGATACGGCGCAGGGCCGGGAGCACGCCTCCGACGGAAACAGGATCAGCGCCGAGGGATCCAAATCCGAAATAAACCTTCTTATAGAGCGCGTAGAGTTCTTCGTAGCGGGCAGCGGCGGCGGGGTCGGGCTGGACGATCCGGTACTTGGGGCAGAGGGTATCTTGCGCCTGCTCGACGGTTTGAAACGCGCCGGCGGCGAGGAAAGCGAAGATGGCGGAGCCGAGGCTGGTCACTTCGGTTTCGGGCACCAGGACGGGCTTGTTCAGCACGTTGGCATAGATGCGATTGAGGGTTTCATTTTTCTGCGGGATGCCGCCGCCGTTGATGATGCGGTGGATGGGGACGCCGTGCTGCTCCATACGCTCCAGGATGATGCGGGTGTGGAAGGCGGTGCCTTCAATGGCAGCGAACAACTCGTCTTGCGCGGTGTGGGTCAGGTTCCAGCCGAGCGTGACGCCGCCGAGATCGGGGTTCACCAGGACCGTGCGGTCGCCGTTGTCCCAGGCGAGGCGCAGCAGACCGGTTTGACCGGCGCGATAGGATTCGAGGCCTTGTGAAAGCGTGGCGGCGGTTGCACCGGCGCGGGAGGCGATGGCATCGAAAATATCGCCGGTGGCGGAGAGACCCGCCTCGACGCCGGTCATGTGCGGATGGATGGAGCCGTGGACGACACCGCACACACCCGGGATCAGACCGACGTTTTCGCCGATGGCCATGATGCAGGTGGAGGTGCCGATCACGTTGACGACGTCGCCCGAGCGGCAGCCGGCGCCAATGGCGTCCCAGTGCGCATCGAAGGCGCCGACGGGAATCGGGATGCGGCCGCGCAGGCCGAGTTTGGCGGCCCATTCGGGCGCGAGGTGTCCGGCGAGTTGATCGGAAGTGGCGTAGCGGCCGCTCAGCTTGGCGCGCACGCCGGCCAACAGCGGATCGACGGCGGTGAGAAATTCTTCGGACGGCAGACCTCCGAGCGAAGCGTTCCACATCCACTTGTGGCCCATGGCGCACACGCTACGCGGGACATCGGCGGGGTTGGCGATGCCGCAGAGCACGGCCGCGATCATGTCGCAATGTTCGAGCGCGGTGACCATGCCGGCGCGTTTCCCGGGATTGTGGCGGAGCCAGTGGAGCAGCTTCGAGAAGCCCCATTCGGAGGAGTAGACGCCGCCCGACCATTCAATGGCGGGAAGCTTTTCGCGGCGGGCGGTATCGGTGATGAGAGCGGCTTCGCGCGCGGCGCGGTGATCGCACCACAAATAATAATCGTCGAGCGGAACGAGACCTTCGCCGACCGGAATTACGCTGGAGCCGGTGGTATCGACTGCGAGCGCCTCCACCTGCGCGCCGCCGATGCCGGCGGAGGCGAGGGCGCGCGCCATGGCTTCGGTGAGGGCGCGGAGGTGATCGGCGTGGCTCTCCGTGGCAAAATCGGGATCGTCGCGGCGGCGGTGGAGCGGGAACTCCGCGACGCCCGCGCCGAGGCGGCCGCGCACGCTGTCCACGATGGAAACGCGGACGCTTAAGGTACCGAAATCGACGCCTGCGACAATGGCCACTCTGCAATCTCCTGCGTAAAGAATCGATTATCCTAAATCCGGCGGTGCGGCGGCCGCGGGCTGGCGAATTGCGCTGTGAGCCCGACTCGGCGCATCCCGGGCAACCGCTTGCTTAGCATCGAGACGCGCGTTTCCACGCCAGCCGCCTTACGGCGACACATCCGAAGTAAGCACCGTGCGCGGTAGCACTGCAAGCAGGGGTCTGTGCGGGGGCCGCAGCGCGCTACACCAGTGGCTTCAGTTCGCCGAGCATGGTCGGCACCAGTTCGGAAACGGTCGGATGAATGTGCATTGCCCGTTGGATCACGGTGTAGGGCGCCTTGGCATACATCACATCGAGGATAGAGTGGATCACTTCGTCGCCGCCCGTGCCCAGAATCGATGCGCCCAGAATTTGGCGCGTGTCTGCGTCCACCATAATTTTCATGAAGCCTTGCGTTTCGCCCTTCTCGACGGCGCGTCCCACCTTCGTCATGGGCCGCTTTCCGAGCAGCGCCTTTCTTCCGCCGCGGCGCACTTCGGTTTCAGTCATTCCCGCGCGGCCGAGCGGCGGATCGATATAGAGCGCGTAGGCCGGGATGCGATCGCTCACGCGGCGAGGGTCGTTGTCGAGCAGATTCGCCGCGACGATCTCGAAATCGTTATAGGAGGTATGGGTGAACGCGCCCTTGCCATTGCAATCGCCCATTGCCCAGATACCGGGAACGTTGGTGCGCAACTGGTCGTCCACGGCAATATAGCCGCGCGAATCGACAGCGACTCCGGCCTTTTCCAAACCCAAGTCATCGGTATTGGGACGGCGTCCGGCGGCCAGCAGCAGATGCGAGCCGCCGATTTCCGGCGCGCCGCTGCCGCAATCGACTGTGGCACTGACGCCCGCGCCGCTTGGTGAAATGCGGATGCAGCGCGCGTTCAGGCGGACGTGAATTCCTTCGCGCTCCAGGATCTCCTGCACGGCCGCGGACACATCGTCGTCTTCGCGCGCTATCAACCGCGGCGCCATTTCGAGAATCATAACTTCACTGCCGAAGCGCCGGAACATTTGCCCGAACTCCAGCCCGACATAACTTCCGCCGACAATGATTAAATGGCGCGGAAGAAAATCGACATCCATCATGGAGCTGTTGGTCAGATAAGGGACGTTCGCGAGGCCAGAAATGTGCGGTTCGACCGCCCGCAAACCGGTGTCGATGAAGATGCGGGCGGCGGTGAGCCGGTCTGCTCCCACGCTGACCTCGTGCGCGGATTCGAAGCGGGCGTGACCCCGGTATACCGTGCAGTCCGGCAGGTTCTTCAGCGACGATTCGAGGCCGGTGCGGGATGCACCGGAGATCGAGTCCTTGCGCGCTTTCACACGCTTCATATCCACGGCGACGGCGCCGCCGACGGTCACCCCAAACTCCGCGGCCCGGCGAGCGAGGTGCGCCGAGTGCGCACTGGCGATCATGGTCTTCGTCGGAATGCACCCGGTGTTGACGCACGTGCCTCCGAACAGTTTCCGCTCCACGATCGCAACTTTCATTCCAGCCGCAGTCAGCCGCCGCGCCAGGGGAGGGCCGGCCTG
>JBDTAT010000662.1:0-3205 GCA_039924505.1 Bryobacteraceae bacterium | reverse complement strand
CGGCCTCGGCGAAACGCGTTTCCTCCTCGAAATACCGCGCGATAACCTCCTGCACCAGCTGGTCGGGATTTCGACCCTTTTGAGCGGAGGATTGCGTGAGCTTCGCTTCGAGTTCGGGCGTGAAGTGGACTTCCATTGGTCGGCTCCTTCTTTCAGAATAAGCGCTTACGGCTGCCGGGCCGAGGTGGATCGCCATATTACGCGAAACGAAGTGCGCGGGCAAATGCTCACCTTACACTACTTACACTATGTTGCAAATCTTACGCTTTCTGAAACGCTCAGAACACTCGGTTCCGATGAACGCGGGACTGCCGGATTTAGCCGACTGGAAACGAGCTTCAGGTTCATCTCCCATTTACAGGATTGAAAAGCTGGGCACAACTTTTCTGTCACAGCTTTTGCCGCCGCAACTTTTGCTTGACAAACGGATATCCGGAGATATCATCCGTCTCATGCATGTTCTATTAAGAAGAATGCTTATTCCACTCCCTGCGTATCTCGGCTGCTGTTGCGCCATCGCCGTTACGGTTTCATCCACGCTCTTGGCAGGCCCAGTCGTGATACAAGTAGTTCCGGGAAGCTACACGAGCTCTGTTATGGTTACGGGATCAGACTGACGACGGCATAACTGCTCCGTGCACGCAATCAGGGCCAGTTTCCGCGACGTGTAGTCCACTATTTGGGGCTTTTGCACAAATTATGGCCGACGGGATTTCTTTCAGGGGCGGCGCGGTAGAGTGCCAGGCACTGGTAGTGTTAATCCTGACAGTGGCCAGGCAATGTCCATCGCGACGTTTTCGGAAATGGTGCTCATCACGGGTGGAACTGGACCCGGCTTTCTCGGGTATATTCCATTCACTTATGGCGTACCCTTCACATTGAGCGCTTATGGCAGCGCGAGCGCAATTGGCGCCGTGATATCGCCGCGTATGATTTTGCCATTTCTCCGCAGGGAGTCTTTAAATGCGTACCCTGTTTCGGCCAAGCCGGTTGTGTAAACGTTAGCGTCCCATCTACCGGGTCTATTTTACCGACACCCGAGCCCGCTGGTTTTGTTTTCATTCTTTCCGTAGCGTTGGCCGGGTTCTTCCTAAGGCGGCATTTCCGCCCGGCAAGTTAATCTTCGATTGACCTGGACCAGCGTCCTTATCCCATAACCTTACGGAAGTTTGCCGCGAGCGCCGGATGATGTGATCGATCAGAATTCTTGATTGGGTTAACATGCCGGAGATACTAAGGACACTTCCCCGCCATATAACCTAACCTGGAGCGTGACATGGGCCGCATACGCGGGACTGACTGCCTTGTTGCCGTCAGTGTCAAGAATATCGAGCCGCAAGAACCTTTGGAGGCCTCTCCATCAACCCGTGCCCCGCAAGAACGGATTCAGCCGCTTCTCTCTCCCGATCGTCGTATTGCCCCCATGCCCCGGAATCACGATCATGTCCTCCGGCAGCGTCAGCAACTTTCCGTGAATCGATTTCAAAATCTGCTTGCCGTCGCCGCCCGGCAAATCCGTTCTCCCGATGCTGTCGCGAAACAAGGTGTCCCCCGCCACCAGCTTGTTTTCGGACGGAATCAACAGGCTGATGCTGCCTTGCGTATGCCCGGGCGTTTCCAGAATTTGAAATTCGGTATCCCCCGCCCGCAGCGTTCCACCTTCGCTCGCCGGCGTATCGATGCCCGGATTTTCCGGCGTCTCGACACCAAGCCAACCTGCCTGGATATCCAGACGGTCGCTCAACATCCGGTCGCTTTCGTTCATGTAAACCGGCGCGCCCGTCGCCGCTTTCAACTTTTGCGCGCCGCCAATGTGATCGATGTGCGCGTGCGTGATCACGATGGCCTTCACCTTCAGCTCGTGCCGCGCCAGGATCGAGAGGATCTCCGGAATGTTGTCGCCGGGATCGACGACAATCGCCTCCTTCGTCCCCTCGTCGCCGAAAACGGAGCAGTTGCATTGCAAAATTCCAACCGGCAAAATTTCGTGAATCATGAGTCCATTGCCATAATAAGGCACATGCCCGACATCCTGAACGTCGTCTCGCGATGGGTCCACATCTCGTCCGCCATTACTTTGATCGGCGGCATTCTCTATGCGCGCCTAGTTGTCGTGCCGGCCATGCGAGCGCTGGGTCCCGAAGCGCAGGAGAAATTCGGGGAGTCGCTCGCGGCCCGCTACCGTCCACTGCTTTACGTCGCCATTTGCGGACTGCTGGTCTCGGGCGTCTATAATCTGCTGAACAAGAGAGGCGCGACGCCGCTGTATCACGCCATCATCGGGCTCAAGATGCTGCTGGCGCTGCACGTGTTCGCGGTCGGATTCCTGATAGTTCAACCGCGCAATGAAAAACGCGCCCGACAAATGACGGGACTTCTAGCGTCCGGGTTTGCGATCGTGCTGCTCTCCGCCCTGCTGCGGTACATTTCCCTTTCTCTAAAATAGAATCATGAGCGATGGTTATGCCGCCTTGCGCGAGAGCGCGGCCGTGCTGGATCTGTCCGGCCGGGGTCGAATCTACGTAACTGGCGAGGATCGCGCGCGGCTGCTGCACGCCATGACGACGAATCATGTCCAGCGGCTCACGCCGGGAACGGGGCAGTACACCTTCTTTTTGAATGCCCAAGGACGGATTCTGGCCGACGCCACTCTGTTCTGTTTCGAGGACCGCATTCTGCTCGATACGGAACCGGAAACGCGCGAGTTGGTGTTTCAGCACCTGGACAAGTTCATCATCGCGGACGATGTGACGCTCGATGACGCGACGGACCGGACCTTTGCGCTCGGCGTGGAAGGCCCGGCGGCGGCCGAACTGTTGCGGAGTCTTGATGCACCGGTGCCGGAGGCGCCGTACTCTCACGTCCAGTGGGGTTCCTTGACGATTGCGAGAGAGAGCTTCACCGGCGCGCCTGGATTTCGCATCTTCGGGGACATGGCAAAAAGGACGGAGCTCGCCATCACCGCCAGTCCCGCCAGCCCTGAAGCCGCGCGCATCGTCCGGCTGGAGCATTTTAAGCCGCGCTACGGAGAAGACATCCTGGCGACGACACTGCCCCAGGAGACGACGATTTCGAAGGCGCTCCACTTCCAGAAAGGCTGCTATCTGGGGCAGGAGATTGTCGAGCGCATCCGATCGCAAGGCCACGTGAACAAGGTGCTTACAGGCCTCGAAATCGAAACGCGCGATCCCGTTCCCGCGGGAAC
>JBDTAT010000661.1:0-2823 GCA_039924505.1 Bryobacteraceae bacterium | reverse complement strand
CCAGCACCAGCGTCGAAGTGACCGCCAGCGCGCCCCTGCTCGATTCCGAGTCGGGCACTTTGAGCCACGTCATCACCAATACCGAAATCGTGAACCTTCCCTTGAATGGCCGCAGCTTTTACGAACTCGCCCGCCTCACTCCCGGCGCGGCTCTGCTGCCCGGCGGCGGAAACCTGCTCCGCATTCGCGCCAACTATTGGTCCGGTGAAGCCATCAGCGGCGTGCGCGGACGTCAGACCACATTCTTGCTCGATGGCGTCGATGTTACCGACCACCATCAGGGCGGCACCATGATTCAAACCTCCATCGACGGCTTGCAGGAGTTTCAGGTGCAGCAATCCGAGTACTCGGCCGAGGTCAGCCATGCCGGCGGCGTGCTCAACGCGACCACCAAATCCGGTACCAACCAACTCCACGGCGGCCTGTTCGATTTTCTCCGCAACGACCGCCTCGACGCGCGCGATTTCTTCGCTCCCAATCGCGGCTCGCTGAAACGCAATCAGTTCGGCGGCGATTTCGGCGCGCCCCTCGTCATCCCTCACCTGTTCAACGGCAAGGACACCACCTTCATCTTTGTCGATTACGAAGGCACGCGGGAGCGCCAGGGCCTCGTGTTCAACAACATCGTCCCCACCCCCGCCATGAAGAACGGCGACTTCAGCGCTCCCGGCTTGAACGTCCTCTTCGACCCCTTGACCACCGCCAATGGAACCCGCACGCCGTTTGCCGGCAACGTCATTCCCAAGGATCGCCTGTCCCCGCAAGCGCAGTTTTTCAACTCGTATATTCCCGATCCGAATTTTGGGAAAAACGCCGCGTTCGTCCCCACCCGCGCCTTGAATTTCGATCAGTTCACCCTCCGCGGCGACCGCAAATTCAGCGACAGTGAGCGCTTCTTCATCCGTTGGAGCTTCAACAATTACCAGCAAATCGATCCCAACGCGTTTCCTGCCCTCGGCACGGCGCCGCTCAACACCCGCGCGCAGAACGTAGCCGTCAGTCTCACCAGTAACCTGCGCGCGAATTTCATCAATGAGGCCCACTTCAGCTACATGCCGCAATGGATCGACCTCGCGCCCTTCCTGCTCGGCACAAACTTCAATCAGAAGGCCGGCATTACCGGTTTCGAGGACACCGGCCGCCCCGGCGTCATCGGTTCCTTTCCCGACTTCGCCTGGAGCGGCTACGCCTCCATGCAAGGCTCCGCCTTCGACCAGCGTCCCAAGACCCAGGACTTCAACGTGTTCGAATATGCCGACAGCTTGACTTGGATCAAGGGCCGCCACATTTTGAAGTTCGGCGGACAGGCGCGCCACTGGAGACCGCTGTTCACCGATAGCCAGCAGTATCAGGGAAACTGGAGCTTCAGCGGCGTCAACACCCAGAATCCCGCGCATACCGGTGGCACCGGCGATGCCTTCGCCGATTGGATGCTCGGCTATCCGTCGGCTTCCACGCGCGCCTATCCCGGCAACTGGTTCGGCGGATTCGCCACCTTCTGGCACTTCTTCGTCCAGGACGATATCAAAGTGAACAGCCGCCTGACACTGAACATCGGCTTGCGCTACGAGTACTCGCCCTGGCTCCAAGGCTATCGCGGCCAACTCGGAACCTTCGACGGCAAACAGGCTAAACCAATCATCATCGCCAGTGACACAAATCAAATCGATCTAGGCGCCCAGTTCGCCGCGCCCCTGGCCTATTCGTTATTCGGCCAATATATGCAGACCAGCCATCAGGCCGGACTGCCGATCTCCATCACCTCTCCCGACAAGGGACAATGGGC
Organism: Bryobacteraceae bacterium; assembly: GCA_039924505.1. Lineage (GTDB taxonomy): Bacteria > Acidobacteriota > Terriglobia > Bryobacterales > Bryobacteraceae > JBDTAT01. Next base: position 1,037 of record JBDTAT010000661.1, on the reverse strand, counting down.
GCCGCGCTTCGGTTTCGCCTGGCGGCCCTTCGGCGACAAGACCGTCTTGCGCGGCGGCTACGGAATTTTCTACGAGATGGAAAATACCGACGGACGCGTCAATCTGAATATGCTGCCGTTCCGCTTCAGCGAAACCGTGAACGCCACTGCCAACACCATTCCCAACCGCACCCTCGGCGATTACTTTCTCGGCAAGCCGCTCGGCAGCCTCGGCGTCACGCCCAGCCTCGGCCCCACCTACACGCACATGCAGGAAGGCAGCGATCAGCATTGGAATTTCGGCGTGCAGCGCCAACTCGCATCGAACACCGTTTTCGAAGCCGACTATGTTGGCAACTTGAGCTTGCATCTCAACAGCGGCAATCCCATCAACGATCCGCTGGCCGGTCCCGGCGCCATTCAGCCGCGCCGCCCCTATCCCACCTGGGGCGGCATCTCGTATTTCGCGCAAGACACGTCGTCCACCTATCATGCCTTGCAAGCCAAGCTTGAGAAGCGCTACTCGGCCGGCATCTGGTATCTGGTTTCTTACACTTATTCGAAAAGCTTCACCACGCAGAATACGCCCGCCGTCGGCGGCGACTACGCCTGGGAGAAGGCCCTTTCGTCCTTCGACATTCCGCACAACCTCGCCGTCAGCGCCGGTTATGAATTACCGGTCGGGCGCGGCAAATCGTTTCTCGGTAATTCCAATCGTCTGGTCGAAGGTCTGCTCGGCGGCTGGCAACTGCAGTCGAGCGTCGTCGCCCGCAGCGGCCGCCCCTTTACGCCCACCATCTCGCGCGATGTTGCCAATACCGGGTTCGGCGGCCAACGGCCCAACCGGATAGCTTCCGGCGCCGAATCGAATCCGACGGCGCAAGTCTGGTTCGATAAGAGCGCCTTCACCGTGCCGGCCAACTACACCTACGGCAATTCCGGCGGCGATATCCTCCGCGAGCAGCGTTTCGTCGATCTCGATTTCTCGGTCTTCAAACAATTTCAGGTAACCGAGCATGGGCGTCTGCAATTCCGCGCTGAGTTTTTCAATCTGACCA
>JBDTAT010000660.1:0-4325 GCA_039924505.1 Bryobacteraceae bacterium | reverse complement strand
CCGGTGCAGGAAATAATTCTTGCGCCGTGGATCCCGATGCTCCACGCCGATTGGGGATTTCTGCTAGACCCGCTCAGCTCCGTGATGATCCTCATCGTCACTGGCGTCGGCTTCCTCATTCACGTTTATTCCATTGGTTACATGCGCGGCGACCCCGGCTATGGCCGCTTTTTCGGCTGCATGAATCTGTTCGTCTTCGCGATGCTGCTGTTGGTGCTGGCGAACAATTATGTGCTCCTGTTCGCGGGATGGGAAGGCGTAGGACTGGCCAGTTATTTGTTAATCGGTTTTTACTTCGAGCGTAACGCGGCGGCGAATGCCGGTAAGAAAGCATTTCTCGTAAACCGGATCGGCGATGCCGCGTTTATTCTGGGGCTGCTGCTGATGTTGGCGATGGTTGGCTCGACGCGCTTCGTGGACGTCGATAAAGCGCTCTCAGCGTCCTCGCCGTCGCTGAGCGGCGTGTACACCGCGATGGCGCTGCTGTTGCTCGCCGGCGCCATCGGCAAATCGGCGCAGTTCCCTTTACACGTCTGGTTGCCCGATGCGATGGAAGGGCCGACGCCGGTTTCCGCGCTGATTCACGCCGCGACGATGGTCACCGCCGGCGTCTACCTGATCGCCCGCGCCCACGTGTTGTTCCAGTTGGCTCCGCGCGCCTCCGAGATCACAGCCGTCATTGGCGCGTTCACTGCCATCCTCGCCGCATCGATCGCTATGGTGCAAAACGACATTAAGCGAGTCCTGGCGTACTCCACCGTCAGCCAGCTCGGCTACATGTTTCTGGCGCTGGGCGTGGGCGCGTATTGGGTCGCGATTTTCCATCTGGTGACGCACGCGTTCTTCAAGGCGCTTTTATTTCTAGGGGCCGGCAGCGTCATCCATGCACTGGGCGGAGAACAGGATCTCCGCAACATGGGCGCGCTCCGCAAGCGTCTGCCGATTACGCACTGGACCATGCTGATCGCCGCGCTCGCCATCTCCGGCTTCCCCGGTCTGGCAGGCTTCTTTTCGAAGGATGAAATTCTCGCGCAGGTGTACGGTTCCGCGCACGGATCGAAACCGCTCTATATCGTTGGTATCGTCACGGCGCTGATGACGGCGTTCTACATGTGGCGGCTGATGTATCTGGCGTTCTACGGCGAATTCCGCGGCACAACGGAGCATGTTCACGAGTCGCCCGCGGTAATGACCGGACCGCTCGTCATTCTCGCTGCCGGGTGCATCGGGGCGGGATGGCTCGGCGTCCCACGGGCATGGACTGCGTTCGGATCCGACTACCGCGCGCTGGAGTTATGGCTGGAGCCGGTTTTCGGAGCTCACGTGAACATGCCGGGCGCGGCCGAATGGTTGCTGCTGATCATTCCGCTCTCGATGGCGGTGGGAGGATGGTGGCTTGCATCGCGCCTGTATGCGCGGGAATGGCGCGGCCCACTGTTTCAAGCGCTGCACAACAAGTGGTATTTCGATCGGATTTACGACACGCTGCTGGTGCGCGGCCTGACGATTGGCTCGGCCCGCGCGTGCGCGGATTTCGATGTGCGCATTGTTGATGGCGGTGTGAATGGCGCCGGCGCGCTTGCGCGTCTGGCTTCGCGCGCTTCTATCTGGTGGGACGCCTGGATTGTCGATGGCGCGGTCCGCCTGACGTCCGGCGCAGTGAAATTGTCCTCCGTGCCGGCGCGCATTCTCGAAACCGGCTCCGTGCAATCCTACGCGTTGCTGATTGTCGCCGGCGCGGCTGCGTTCCTCAGCTTTTACGTGACGCGCTGACCTATATAATGACCGATCACTTGCTCAGCCTCGTCCTATTCGTACCGCTGGCCGGAATGCTATTGCTGCTCGCAATCCCGGCTGAACAGAAGACGCTGATCCGCGTTTGGGCGAACACCGTGGCATTGGCTGGATTTCTGGCGGCGTTGCCGCTAGCGCTGCGGTTTGATAGCAACGCCTCGGGATTCCAATACCTGGAGCGCGCCGCGTGGATTCCTTCCATCGGCGCCGGCTATTCGATCGGCATCGACGGCATCAGTCTGCTGCTGGTGTTGCTGACGACGCTGCTCGGCTTCCTCGCGATCCTGTCTTCCTGGCGCGCCATCGACCACCGCGTGAAGGAATACTACGCCATGTTGCTGCTGTTGCAGACGGCGATGATCGGCGTTTTCGTGGCGCTCGACTTCTTTCTCTTCTTCGTCTTTTGGGAAGTGGTGCTGGTCCCGATGTACTTCATCATCGGTATCTGGGGCGGCGAAAAGCGCCTCTACGCGGCTATCAAGTTTTTCCTCTACACGCTGGCCGGCAGCGTTCTGATGCTGCTCGGCATTCTTGCGCTGTACTTCGCGCACTTCGAGCAGACCGGCGTCTACACGTTCGACATCACGCAGCTCATCAACACCAGCCTGGCGCCGGCCGTGGAGCGCTGGGTCTTCTGGGCCCTCTTCCTCGGCTTCGCCATCAAGGTTCCGATGTTCCCGTTCCACACTTGGCTGCCCGACGCGCACGTGGAAGCGCCCACGGCCGGATCGGTGATTCTGGCCGGTGTGATGCTGAAAATGGGCACGTACGGGTTCCTCCGTTTCTCGCTGCCGCTACTGCCCAGGGCGTCCGTCGATCCGTTCATCGTCGAAACGCTCGCGGTGTTGTCCATCGTCGCCATTCTATACGGGGCGCTGGTGTGCCTGATGCAGAAGGATTGGAAGCGCCTGGTGGCGTATTCCTCGGTCAGCCATCTCGGCTTTTGCACGCTTGGTATTTTTGCGCTGAATCCCACCGCCATCACCGGCAGCGTCATCCAGCAGATCAATCACGGCATCTCGACGGGGATGTTGTTCCTGATTGTCGGGGTGGCGTACGAACGCCGCCACACGCGCGAAATCAGCGACTACGGCGGCTTGGCGCGCGTCATGCCGAATTTCGCCGTGGTGTTCGCCATCGCCATGTTCAGCTCCGCAGGCCTGCCATTGTTGAACGGCTTCATCGGCGAGTTCACGATTCTCGCCGGCGTGTTTGAAGCTAGCCGCGCGTGGGCCGCGCTCGCCGTCATCGGCATCATTCTGGGCGCCGCGTATCTGCTCTGGCTCTATCAGCGGACGATGCTGGGGCCGCTGAAGAATCCGGCCAACCTGAATCTGCCGGATTTAAGCGTCCGCGAGTGGTGCGTGTTTCTGCCGCTGATCGCCTGGGCATTCTGGATCGGCGTCTATCCGAAACCGTTCTTCGACGTATTGAACAAACCGGTGGCCGCTATCGTACAGCACGTGCGTCCCAACTACTTTCACGACCATCAATGAGCGCGTATTACAATACCGCCGACCATTTCGTGCTCGCTCCGGCGATCGTGCTCGCGCTGTTCGGCGCGTCCATCCTGCTGTTTGAATTTCTTCTGTCGCGCGGCGCAAAACAGCGCCGGTGGCTGGTGTGGTTCAGTCTGACGGGCCTCGCGTTCACGGCCAAAGCCCTGTGGGCGCAGCAAATGGCGTTGCGCAACGCGGGAGAGGCGCTGACCGCATTCAACGGCGCGCTGAAGGTGGACGACTTCGCATTATTTTTCAACTGGCTTTTTCTGGTGACGGCGCTGATCGTGCTGTTGATGTCCTACAAGTTTCTGGAAGTGGAACGCGAGCATCACGGCGAATACTACGGTCTGGTGCTACTGGCCCACTGCGGCATGTTTTTCCTCGCCACGGGCGAGGATCTGGTCACGCTGTTCATCGGCCTGGAGCTGATGTCGCTGTGCTTCTACATCATGGTCGGATTTCTGCGCCGGCAGAAACGATCGAGCGAAGCGGCCATCAAGTACCTGCTTCTGGGCGCGTTTTCGAGCGGGATTCTGGCCTTCGGTTTCTCGTTGCTGTACGGACTTTCGGGCTCGACCCGGCTCGCGGATATTGGCGAGGCGCTTTCGGTGCGCGATACGAGCGATCCGTTGGTGTTCCTGGCGCTCGCTACCACCACCGTCGGATTGCTGTTCAAGATTTCCGCCGCACCGTTCCACGCCTGGGCGCCCGACGCATACGAAGGCGCGCCGACCACGATAACGGCGTATCTTTCCGTCGGGTCCGCGACTGCATCGTTCGCGCTGCTGCTGCGTCTGTATCTGGAGCCTTTACGCGGCTTGCGTCACGACTGGGCGCCGCTGCTCGCCGGCGTGGCCATCGCCAGCCTCACGCTTGGCAATCTGGCGGCTATCGGGCAGAACAACATCAAGCGATTGCTCGCTTACAGCTCCATTTCGCACGCGGGCTATATGTTGCTGGGCCTGGTGGCGGGCAATGACACGGGCATCCAGGGCATCGCCGTCTACCTGCTGGTCTACACTTTCATGA
>JBDTAT010000659.1:0-5616 GCA_039924505.1 Bryobacteraceae bacterium | reverse complement strand
CGTAAGGCCTGGCCTGACCATCAAGATTTTGTCGGCGCAGGTCGCATCGGATGGCACAATTTCAACCGTCTATTCCGTTTCCGATCCCAACGGGTTGCCGCTCGATGCCGCAGGCATTGCCACTCCGGGGCCGCTCACGATCCGTTTCATTGCCGCGTACATTCCGACAGGCCAGGAACAATACGTCGCGTACACAACCCGCGTATCTACCGGAATCGTCCTCCCCTCGACGATTACGGCCGGCGTGGATTCCGGCGGTACGGTCACGGCACTGGCGGACGGCCAATACAAGTATGTCTTCAAAACCAAGGCTCCCGCCGGATTCGATTCCGCGGCCACTCACACCATCGGTATTTATGGCTCGCGCAACCTGACAGCCTTCAACCTGGGGACCAACTACGCCAGCGTCACCTTCAACTTCGTTCCGAATGGCTCGGCGGTAGTCGCAACTCGCGACGTAGTGAAAACAGCCAGCTGCAACGCGTGTCACGACCAGTTGTCCCACCACGGCGGATCGCGGCGTGGTGTCGAAATGTGCGTGCTGTGTCACACCCCCCAGTCGAATGACGCCGACACGGGCAACACCGTCGATTTCAAAGTTATGGTCCATAAGATTCACATGGGCTCCCAGTTGCCGAGTGTGATCGCCGGTAAACCTTATCAGATGGGATCCGGCGCCGGACTCAGCGATTGGTCTACCGTAGTTTTTCCCGCCGATCCGCGGCGCTGCGAGACCTGCCACGACCAAAAGAGCGGCGCGGCACAGAAGACCGCGTACCTGACCAAACCCACGGCCGCATCGTGCGGGTCCTGTCACGACGACGTAAATCTCGCCACTGGCGTGAATCACCCTGGCGGTCCCCAGATCGACGACAAGCAGTGCTCCACTTGTCACGCGCCCCAGGGCGAGCTGGAATTCGACGCGTCCATTAAAGGCGCGCACGTGGTCCCGACCGATTCCGCAATGCTTTCCGGCCTAGCGCTTTCTCTGGTAAACGTAGTCGATGGCAGCGCTGGAAAAACGCCCACCGTGACATTCACCGTGAAGGACAAGAATGGCGCCGGGGTGCCTGCTGCGCAACTCGGCTCACTGTCACTCACCATGGCGGGGCCCACCACCGACTATGGCTATACCAGCTTCGGTAGCGATGTCACCACGCCGGGTTACGTCACCGAAAACGCCATCAAAGCTGCGTGTGGCCCCGACGGAACCTGTACTTACACTTTCGTGCACCCCATTCCGGCGAGCGCGACGGGCTCTTACTCCATCGGCGCCGAATCACGCCGGACGGAGACGCTGTTACCCGGTACGACGAAACAGATGAGCGTCACTTACGGCGCGCCGAATCAGGTCATCACCTTCTCCGTTGACGGCTCGACGCTCCAGCCCCGCCGGTCGGTTGTGGCAACCAGCAGTTGCAACCAGTGCCACGTAGAGCTCTCTGTTCATGGTTCTCTCCGCAATCAGACGGAATATTGTGTGTTGTGTCATAACCCGTCAAACACGGATAGCGGTCAGCGTCCCGCGGCAATGGTTCCCGCGGATCGAGCCCTGCCTCCACAAGGCATCAATTTCAATTTCCTCATCCATCGGATCCACTCCGGTCCGAATGTCGTAGCCGATGGCGGAAAGCCGTTCGTCGTAGTGGGATTCGGAGGAAGTCACAACGATTTCTCGGACGTCCGCTTCCCGGCCCTGAGTCCACAAGGAAACCCGGGAGACCGCCGCAACTGCTCGTTGTGCCACGTGAACGGCAGTGAACAGAACCTGCCAGCCGGGTTGAGCGCTGTCCTGGATCCACAAGGTCCCATCAACCCTGTTCAGCCGATCGCTGGAGCTTGTACCGGCTGTCACACCGCGATTGCAACGGCATCGCATGCTCTTGCGGGCACCACAGTGCTGGGCGAGAGCTGCCAGACCTGCCACGAACAGGGTGCGGCATTCTCTGTCGGCCAGGTACACGCGCAGTATTAGTCGCGCCGGGAAGCTTATGCTTGGGGTAGGCGTGCTAATCCTGGTGTCGCTGAGTGCGCTAACGCGAAGGAGTTTGCGCGGAAGCCGCATCGCGCTTCGATGCCAGGGAGATGTCCGATTTGATCGCTTATCTGAATACAAGGAAAGTTAAGGAGTAACATGCAAACCCAAAAAACGAAATCGTGTGATCGACCATTTTTCGCTTCGGCGTATCGATTGTTCGTCGTCGCAGCCTTCACCGCCAGTACCTTTTCTTCCCCAGCTCTCGCCGCTGGTGAAGACACTTACAAAGCAAAGTGCGCGGTCTGTCATGGCAAAGATGGCAGCGGCGCCACGCCCATGGGCAAGAAGTTCAAACTTCGCGATCTTCGCTCGGCTGACGTGCAGAAGCAGTCGGACGACGATCTACAGAAGGTTATCGCCAAGAGCAAACCTCCCATGCCTACATTTGAAAAGACTCTGGGCGCCGCCAAGATCCAGGAACTGGTTGCCTACATTCGAAGCATAAGGAACTGAACTTAAATAAAGGAATCGCCATGAGCCACCATGAAATCGATACCCCGGCTTCCAACGGTGAACCGAGCCGCCGCTCCTACATCGGTTGGCTGATGGGACTCTGCTCTACAGGCGTCGGCGCCGTCCTGGCGTTTCCTTTGGTTCGCTTTGCGCTCTATCCGCTGACCGCTAAAACGACCGAGACAAAGTGGTCGGACGTCGGGCCCGCCTCGGATTTCGGATCGGTAACTACTCCGGTGCAGCGCTCGGTGACAATGGAGCAACTGGACGGCTGGCGCAAGACGGTCTCGGAAAAGATCGTCTACGTCACCAAAGATGGGAGTGGCCAGCTTCGTGTCCTGTCGGCGATCTGCCCTCATCTTGGCTGTTCCGTCCAGTGGACCGGTTCCAAACATGAATTCGTTTGTCCCTGCCATGGCGCGTCCTTCGCGACGGACGGAACACGCACCGGCGGGCCGGCACCACGCGGCATGGACTCGCTCGAAAGCGCCGTGCAGGCCGATCGCCTGGTCGTCCGCTACCGCTACTTCCGGCAACTAGTACCAGACAAAGAAGTCATCGGCTGAAGAAATTTGGAAGAGGACAGGTAAATCATGAGTGATTCTCCCATTGATCGGCCAGACGCACAGACGCCGAAGCGCACGGGACTGTTTGGATGGTTCGATCAGCGAACCGGACTCGACGGTCTCCTTCGCGAAGCACTCGACGAACCCATTCCAGGCGGTGCGAGGTTTGCCTACGTCTTCGGGTCCGCGCTGCTCTTCATCTTCATCTCTCAAGTGATCACCGGCGTTGTCTTGACCCTTTACTATGTGCCGTCCGCCGATCACGCCCACACCACGGTCGCGTACATTACCAAGGAAGTGACATCCGGCTCATTCCTCCGGAGCATCCACGCCTACGGTTCAAGCGCGATGGTGATTCTCCTTCTGCTTCATGTCACCCAGACATTTCTCTACGGGTCCTATAAGGGACGCCGTGAGCTGTTATGGCTTTCCGGATGTGTCCTCTTCGCGTTGGTCCTCGGCATGGCGTTCACGGGCTACCTGTTGCCCTGGGATCAAAAAGCGTACCTCGCCACGGCTGTGGGAACCAACATCGCTGGTGAGGTCCCATTCATCGGCCCATGGATAAAGAGTCTTATGCGCGGGGGGGTGGACATGGGAACGCTGACGCTCTCCCGCTTCTACGTGGCGCACGTCCTTCTGATACCGGCTGCAATCTTTGCCTTTGTTGCCCTACACATCTATCTGTTCCGTAAGGCGGGCGCGGCAGGGCCGATCAATGAAGATCCTGTGACGCCAACCCAACCGCCGGAGACATTCTATCCCCGCCAGGTGGTTATCGACGCTTTGTTCGCCCTCGCGATTATTATCGTCCTGGCTCTGCTCGCTCAGTTCTTGCCCTTCGAGCTTGGGCCCAAAGCCAATCCGGCGGACACCCGTTACCTTCCTCGTCCCGAGTGGTATTACATTCCTATCTTTCAGTGGCTGAAATACTGGCCGGGATCGCTTTCATTCCTTGGGGTAGTCGTAATCCCGGGTGTCGTGGCATTTCTGTTCGCCAGTTTGCCGTTCCTCGACCGCCGGATGGAGCGCCGGCCGTGGAAGCGACCCGTTGCGGTAGGTACGTATGTGTTCATCTTTCTCGCTCTATTTGGACTGGGCGCGGTCAGCTATCGCAGCGACCACGGCGACCCTGGTTACGCGGCGCAGTTGATTGCACAACAGAAAGCGGCGGAAGAATTCATGCACCAACCCTTTGAACCCGAGTTATCGCAAGCTTCCCTCGCGACCGCAAATGCCGCGCTCGCCGACCCGGTTGCGGCGAAGGGAGAAAAAATCTATCGGGCGCAGTCATGTAATGCCTGTCATGGCGACGGCGGTTCAGGCACCCCGGCCGCTCCAAAACTCACGGGTATCCACGCCCGCTTCTCCGCGGACCAACTGACGGCCCTTCTCAAGAATCCATCGCCGAAGATGACCGCTGGGGGAATGTCGCCGCTAGAGCTACCCGCTGAGGAGATGACAGCATTAGTGACCTATCTCGGATTTCTTAAGTGACTGATTGGTCCAGGCTGCCGCACAATGTTCGTCCAAGTTTGCAGCCGGCGCGAATTCAACCATCTGCTCCCATACCTACAAGATTCTGACGGGCACTCATCTCCCGCAGATCGATCAGATTGGCCGCCAAGTCCCGAAAGAGGCTGCCATTGAGAATAATCGTGCTGCGTCAAGATCGAGGTTACAAGAGTGCGCCATTTGGCCCAATGTGCGCGTTCGGCTACATCACAGCCTTTGTGAGCTGAGCTTATCGCTACGTCACCATGATCGTCACCCATAACGGCGGGGGTGTGGTTTCATCGTGATTCGTCGGCCGCAGCCCCATTTGGAAGAACACGTGCCGGTATTAGCACTTGGAGGTAAACGTGCCATGGATATCAACCGCCTCACCGACAAAACACAGGAGGCGCTCCAGACGGCGCAGAGTGAAGCCGTTCGCCGCAACAATCAGCAGGTCGATGTCGAGCACCTGCTCGCCGCGCTTCTGGCGCAGAAAGGGGGTCTTGCCGCATCCATTCTCAAGCGGGCCGGAGCCAACGTCGAAACGCTCGTCGCAAGGCTCGATCAGGAGCTGGACCGCGTCCCAAAGGTGACCGGTCCCTCAGGCACGCCAGACCAGATCTACGTAACGCAACGCCTGAACGCGCTCTTCACCAGAGCCGAGGACGAGGCAAAACGCCTCAAAGACGACTTCATCTCCGTCGAGCACTTTCTCCTCGCCGCCGCCGACGACTCGAAGGTGTTCCGGGAACTCGGCATCACGCGTGATCGCATCAATTAAACCGGAGGCTGGTTCGCCGTGTCCGACGTAATCGCGCGCGGCGATGTTTCGACGGAAGTCCGGCGCAGTATGGAGACCGATATAGAGCCAATGAGGGTCTACGGCATTGACGTAAACGCGATTGCCGCCCAGGGGGAAGGCAATTCATGAGCGCGTTTATTCGCGCGACGAAACCCGCCGCGCGCCAATTGAAAGATCTCTCCGGCATCGGCCGGGCGATGCTTCGCGATTTCAATGTCTTGGGGATCCGGACGGTGGAGGAGCTCGCAACCCGGGACCCC